>NZ_QRMX01000015.1:42937-44179 GCF_003472805.1 Acidaminococcus sp. AM05-11
ACTCCTTCTGCGGCGCTGGCGCCGCTATATATTCCATCTTGATTCCTCAACAGTTTGAAGAACCTGGATTCCAAACTTCAAACTGTTGAAAGTGCTCTTTTTCCTTCATTGCTGCAGCTTATCGTGACTCGAATCTCTTCGATTTCACGCAAAAGTATTCTCATTTGACCAATTTAGCTGTGTGGGACTCCTTCTGCGGCGCTGGCGCCGCTATATATTCCATCTTGATTCCTCAACAGTTTGAAGAACCTGGATTCCAAACTTCAAACTGTTGAAAGTGCTCTTTTTCCTTCATTGCTGCAGCTTATCGTTACTCGAATCTCTTCGATTTCACGCAAAAGTATTCTCATTTGACCAATTTAGCTGTGTGGGGCTCCTTCTGCGGCGCTGGCGCCGCTATATATATTCCATCTTGATTCCTCAACAGCTTGACGCCACCCGGCTTCAAGCTGTTGTACGTTCTCCGCTTCCTCCATTGCTGCAGTTTATCGTGGCTCGATTCTCTCGATTTCACACAAAACATTCTCATTTTACCAATTCCTCCAACCTAAAAGCACCCTTCGTCACTGGTATGGTTTCCATTGGCGAGGGGTGCTTATGGTTTAGGGTTATTTGATTTGTCAGGGCCTAATTACATTGTTTTGCCCAGGGCGCGGGCTTCTTCCAGTTCTTTTTTGCCGGTGATGTCGCCTACGTTGCAGTTGCCGCCGGCCAGGACGTGGCCGAGGTTTTTCCACTGCAAATGGTTCATTAGGTGGTCGTAGTAGGTGAGGACGTCTGCAAAGTCGTTTCCTTCGGCGGCCATGAGCAGGGCGCTGGCTCTGTTATGGCCTCGGAGCAGGTTGCCGTCGCCTTCTTCCAGGGCAAACAGGCGGTCAATGGCGGTTCTGATTTGGCCGCTCATGTTCCAATAGTACAGTGGGGTGGCGAAGATGACGATGTCGCTGGTCCGGACGGCGGGATAGATTTTGTTCATGTCGTCCTGCTGGACGCAGGGGCAGGTTTTGCTGCTATGGCCGCCAAAGCAGCCTTTGCAGCCGTGGATGGTCAGGGCATCCAGGAAAAATTCGGTGACGGTGTTGCCGGCTTCTTCAGCTCCCTGGGTGAAGGCTTTTACCAGGGCAGAGGTGTTGCCAGCTTTTCTGGGACTGCCGTTCAAGATGACGATTTTTTTGTTCATTACAAACTCCCCCTCGTATGATATGTATGTGAGTTATTAAAAACAGCTCACATACATATTTT
>NZ_QRMX01000016.1:0-41447 GCF_003472805.1 Acidaminococcus sp. AM05-11
CAGTCAGTCCTGCGGACTGACAGCCCCTCCACGCTTGGATGGGCCGGTCTTAGCTCCCTACGAGTCATGTACTAAACGGATATAGTAAAGCAACATAGTTCGTAAATATCTGCACTACCCAAATCTATTACTTGACCAGTAGCGGCATAGATTGCTTCCTGAGTGGTTCGCCGTTTCCAATCAGCGGCGTCCTAACGGACTTGCTTCTTGGACGGCTATCACATAGGTCGCATATTCCAAATGTCCTTGAGAAACTGCATTGACATTTGGATGCGACCGTAAAGCGTGTAGGAAGTGTCGCATTTTCCTCTATAGCTCCCTTCAAGCGTTGCGCTTATATCCAATAATCCAAAAAATAATTCTATGGGATTATTGGTTAATATGAGCCATGCGATAGCCGTCCGGGAATCAAACCCGTAGGGTGCTGATGACCGGTATACGGCGAACCGCTAAGGGGGTGGCAGCCACTACCTTCCACGTTTACGGGGAAGGGGAACCGCCCGCAGGGTGGTGGAAAGGGGGCTGACGGAAGAAGTTTTTCCAAGAATAAGGCGACGATAGAAGTTTCTTTATTTCACACCCCTTCTTTTGTAGGCGGTGGGGCCAGTTGGCGGCTATTCCTCCTCCAGCTTTTTCAGGACGAAATGGTTTTTGTGGTACTGGAGGATGCCTTCTTTTTGCAGCTTGGACAGTTCGGTGGACATGGCGGCCCGTTCTACGCAGAGATAATCGGCCAGCTGCTGCCGGTCGTAGGGAATGGCAAAGGACAGGCTGCCCTTTTGGAGGGCCTGGGAGGACAGGTAGGACAGGAGTTTTTCCCGGGTGGTCCGTTTGCTGAGATGGGTGAGCTTTTCGTTGAAGACCATGGTCTTGCGGCCCAAAATGGCCACCAGGTTTTCAATCAGTCGGTTGTGGAAAGCGCAGGCAGCCTGGCAGGAGGTGAGCAGCCGTCTGACGTTCAGAAAAAGCAGTTCGCAGTCTTCTGCGGCCACTACGCTGGCATTCAGCAGACTGCCCGGCACGGCGGCAAAGGGCTCGGCGAAAATATCCCCGGCGCCAATCCGGGTCATAATATGGCGGTGGCCCCACAGGTCTTCCTGAATGGCTATGACAGAGCCGGACAGCACCAGGCCCATTTCCTGGGTGGGTTCCCCGGCCCGGAGTATGTATTCTTCGGCTTTTTTCCGGCAGTGCCGGGGGCCCAGGCAGCCCATTAAAATTTTGCTTTCTTCCGGTGTGATGCCTTTAAACAGGGCGTGGTTTTGGAGCTTTTTTGTGTAATCTTCCATAATTCCTCCATATTTGTTTGTTTTCCAACATAAATAATAGTTTCAGTGTACTATACTGATTGCAGAAAAACAAGAAATCCTGTATGATACGGCGTATTGATAAGCGTTTTATAATGGCAGCAAGGTAAGAGGAGTTTAGGAGGAGAGCAGTATGAAAAAGCAGGTAAAAAATAATGTCAGCTGGGTAGGCTATATCGACTGGGAACTGGAACATTTCCACGGGGACGATTATTCCATCATGAATGGTTCCAGCCAAAATGCCTATCTGATTGAAGAAGAAAAGACCGTGCTGGTGGATACGGTGTGGGCGCCCCATCGGTTCGAATTCGTGGAAAGCCTGAAAAAGGCCGTGAACCTTCACAAGATTGACTTTATCGTCATGAACCATGGGGAAGTGGATCATTCCGGGGCGCTGACAGCGCTGATGGAAGAAATTCCTGGAACGCCCATCTACTGCACCGCCAATGCCGTAAACAGCATCAAGGGCCAATACGGGGACCGGGGCTGGGATTTCCACGTGGTGAAAACCGGGGATTCCCTGGACGTGGGCAACGGCAAGAAACTGATTTTCGTGGAAATGAAAATGCTCCACTGGCCGGATTCCATGGCCACCTATCTCACCGGGGACAACATCCTGTTTTCCATGGACGCTTTTGGCCAGCACTTTGCCGTAGAAGAAATGTTCAATGACAAGGCCAACCAATGCCTCCTGATGAAGGAAGCCATGAAATACTACGCCAACATCCTGAATCCCTTCTCTCCTTTGGTCACCAACAAGCTGAAGGAAATTGCCGGGCTGGGCATCCAGATCGATATGATTGCCCCTGCCCATGGGGCCATCTGGCGGGACAACCCTTTGCAGATTGTAGAGAAATACGGCCAGTGGGCTGCCCAGTACCAGGAAAACCAGGTGACCATCGCCTACGATACCATGTGGGAAGGCACCACCAAGCTTGCCCACGAAATCGCCCGGGAAATTGCCCGCCAGAGCCCGGATACGGTGGTGAAGCTGTTCAACATCGCCAAGTCGGACAAGAATGAAGTGATGACGGAAGTATTCAAATCCAAGGCCATTGCCGTAGGTTCTCCCACGGTGAGCAACGACATTCTCTCCAGCGTTTCCGGCTGGCTGGCCTTCCTGAAGCAGCTGAAATTCAAGAATAAGAAAGGCGCTGCTTTTGGCTGCTATGGCTGGAGCGGGGAAAGCGTCAAGATTCTGAAGGAAAAACTGAAGGACGCTGGCTTTAAGGTGGTAGAGCCGGAAGTCAGATCCCAATGGAACCCGGCGGAAGAAGATTTTGCCAAGGTGCCGGCTCTGGTGAAAGCCCTGCTGGAGTAGGACTGGGCCGACTGCCGCAGAACCCTGGGAAAAACCAAATACCCCAAACGAGTACACCTGCATTCTGGTGCTGCCGCTGGCGCCCAGGGTGCAGGTTTTTTCACAACTGCTGGGGGAACCTTTCTGGGATTTTTATTGTAGTTTTTCCAACTTCTGTAGTATAATATTTTACATACATGTCAAGAGTGTAACATAAGGAGGATGCAGAGGATGCATACATTTAGCACGGACCTGGGAGGAAGAACTCTCACGATTGAAACCGGCAAAATTGCCAAGCAGGCCAATGGTTCTGTATTGGTGCGTTACGGCGATACGGCTGTAGTAGTGGCCGTCACCGGGACGGATACCCCTCGGGAAGGCGTTGACTTTTTCCCGCTGACGGTGGACTTTGAAGAAAAGATGTACGCCGTGGGCAAGATTCCCGGAGGCTTTTTACGGAGAGAAGGACGCCCGGCAGAAACGGCCATCCTGACTTCCCGTCTGATTGACCGCCCCATTCGTCCCATGTTCCCGGAAGGCTACCACAACGACGTACAGATTGTGGCCACTGCCGTTTCCGTGGATCCCGACAATGCTCCGGACATTCCGGCTATGATTGGTGCTTCCTGCGCCCTGTCCATTTCCGATATTCCCTTCGAAGGCCCCATTGCAGGTGTTCGGGTGGGCCTGATTGATGGCCAGTTCATCGTGAACCCCACGGTGGAACAAGCTGCGGTCAGTGAAATGAACCTGTGTGTGGCTGGTACCAAAGATGCCATTTTGATGGTAGAAGCCGGTGCCAAGGAAGTTTCTGAAGAAACCATGCTGGACGCCATTTGGTTCGCCCATGGGGAAATCAAGAAACTGGTGGAATTCCAAGAAAAAATTCAGGCTGAAGTGGGCAAACCCAAGATGGAAGTGCCCGTTTACACGCCTCCTGCTGAACTGGTGGAAGAAATCCGCCTGTACGGCGAAGACAAACTGAAGGCTGCCCTGATGGATGCGGACAAGCTCCACCGGGAAAAAATGGTGGATGAAGTAAAAATGGAAATCGCTGAACATTTCAGCGAACTGTATCCGGACAACGCCGTAGATGTAGCCTACATTACCCAAAAGCTCATCAAAGCGGTAGTGCGCCATACCATTTCCGTGGACAAGATTCGTCCCGATGGCCGTGCTTTGGATGAAGTACGTCCCATCAGCTGTGAAGTAGGTCTTCTGGCTCGGCCTCATGGCTGCAGCCTGTTCACCCGTGGGCAGACCCAGGTACTGAACTGCCTGGCCCTGGCCCCCCTGCGGGAAGCCCAGACCCTGGACGGACTGGGTACCGAACTGGTAAAACGGTACATCCATCACTACAACTTCCCGCCCTACAGCGTAGGCGAAACCAAACCCCTGCGTTCTCCCGGCAGACGGGAAATCGGTCACGGCGCCCTGGCAGAACGGGCTCTGCTGCCGGTAATTCCTTCTGAAGAAGAATTCCCGTACACCATTCGGCTGGTATCTGAGGTGCTGGAATCCAACGGTTCCTCCTCCATGGCCAGCGTCTGCGCCAGCACCCTGTCCCTGATGGATGCCGGCGTGCCCATTAAGGCTCCGGTTTCCGGCGTAGCCATGGGTCTGGTCAAGGAAGGCGAACACTTCACCATCCTCACCGATATCCAAGGGCTGGAAGATGCGCTGGGCGATATGGACTTTAAGGTAGCTGGTACTGCCAAAGGCATTACCGCCATCCAGATGGATATCAAGATTGACGGCATCAACAGGGAAATCTTCCAGCAAGCCCTGGCCCAAGCCAAAAAAGGCCGTGCCTTCATCCTGGGCAAGATGCTGGAATGCATCTCCGAACCCCGCAAGGAACTGAAGAAGTACGCTCCCAAGATTACCACCCTGAAGGTGAACCCGGACAAGATCAAAGACATCATTGGACCTGGGGGCAAGGTAATCAAGAAGATTGTGGAAGAAACGGGTGCCAAGATTGATATCGAAGACGATGGTACCGTGTACATTGCAGCCGTGAACTCCGAATCTGCTGACAAGGCCATTGCCACCATCAAAGGCATTACTGCTGAACCGGAAGTGGGCAAGATCTACACCGGTAAGGTAACCCGCATCATGAACTTCGGCGCATTTGTGGAATTCATGCCCGGCCGTGAAGGTCTGGTACACATTTCCCAACTGGCCAAGGAACGGGTGGAAAAGGTGGAAGACGTGGTCAGCGTCGGCGACGAAATCGTCGTGAAACTGGTGGAAATCGACAACAAGGGCCGGATGAACCTGTCCAGAAAAGCTGCCCTGTAAGCTTAGACAAAATAAGACTTCCTGGAACTCCGCGAGGAGCACCAGAAAGTCTTTTTGCGTTAGAAGGGGCAGGGAAGGGGACTGCTGACAAAGCGTTCTAAAAATGGTAAAATTATAAAGATAGCCCTGTTTTCAGGGTATGGAAAAGAATAACAGGGAACCGCGTTCCCTGATCAGCTGGTATAAAAGGAGTAGGAATATGCGTGTAAATGGCAGCGGCGGCAGTTTTGTGCAGCAGGCTTTTCAGATTTCCCTAGAGGCTGCCTGGCAGCTGGGGCTTATGGTCATTGCCGATATGGGCATTGAAGCAGAAAGCCAGGACGATCAGCAGCATCTGTTTTCCGGGTCCCTGCTGACGGAAGAAAAAAGCTTCCTGTTTGGCCGGCCCAAGCGGAAATTCGTGACGTTTGCGGTACAGCCTCTGGAGGAGGGCTGCCAGGTGATTGTGGACATCCACAAAAAGCACCTGGAGGTGTACAGCCTGACGCCCCAAAACCGGGAAACCAAGCAGTTCATGGAGCTGTTTCAGCAGAAGGTGGACGCCTATCTGCACCAGCGGATCTGCAGTCGGTGCGGTCAGGCCGTGGCAGTGGGCATGGCCTTTTGCCCCTACTGCGGGCAGAAGCTGGACTAGGGCAGAAGGGTGGGCGCAGCCCAAACTGCGCAACAAAAAAGGACCAGTTGTCAATGACAACTGATCCCTCAGCTTTATAGCTTAGATGGCGCGGGTTACCTTGCCGGAACGTAAGCAGCGAGTGCAAACGTTGATGCTTTTTACTTCACCGTCTACCACCGCTTTAACCTTTTGTACGTTAGGTTTCCAAGAACGTTTTACATGTCTATTGGAATGGCTGACGTTGTTACCGGACAGCTCACCTTTGTTGCAGATTTCACAGATGCATGCCATGGTCCCACCTCCTTCTAGTTATAAGGCAATGCTTTACATTTTTTTAAATCAGTGTATCTATTCTAACATATACGCTTAGTTTTATGCAAGTATATTTTCAGCAAGAGGAGAGAAAAAAAGATGTGGTGGCAGGAACCCATTACCAAATTAAAAGGCATCGGGCCCAAAAAAGCCCTGGAATTCGAAAACTTGAACGTACAAACCATAGGGGATCTGCTGAACCATTTTCCCCGGCAGGGCTGCTACCTGGACTATTCCCATGTAAAAACCATCAAGGAATTGACCACGGACGGGGAGATGCAGCTGTTTAAGGGCCGGATTGTCCGGCTGAACCAGCGGCGCAGTGCCCGGAATATGAAATACGCCACGGTTACCGTAGGGGACGACACGGGCTTTGCGGAAGTGATGCTGTTCGGACCCCAGGTGTACGGGGTGCGGTTTTTGAAAAACGGGGAGGAGGTACTGGTCATCGGCAAGGTGACCCAGGGCCGCACGGCCAAAAGCGTGACCAATGCTTCCCTGTCGGCGGTAAAGGAGGAGCAGCAGGCGGCGCCTGGGATTTTGCCCACCTATGCCCTGACCGGCGGCCTGAGCCAGAACCAGGTGCGCAGCGCCGTAAAGCAGGCCCTGGCTTTGGCCAAAAAGGAACTGCCCGAGTGCCTGCCGGCGCCCATTATGGTGAAATACCATTTTCTGGGTCGCTACGAAGCCCTGCGGAACATCCATTTTCCCAGTTCTCCCAAACTCCTGGACGAGGCTACCCGGCGCTTTGTTTTTGAGGAACTGTTCTTTCTCCAGTGCGGGCTGCTGCACCACCGGACGAAAATCAAACAGGAAAACAGCGGCATCAAAATGAGCCCCAACGGAAAGCTGTGGCTCCAGGTGAAGCACAACCTGGGGTTTGAGCTGACCGCCAGCCAGAAAAAGGCCTGGCAGGAAATTGACGACGATATGCAGGGCACGGAACCCATGAATCGGCTGGTCCAGGGGGATGTAGGCTCCGGCAAAACGGCGCTGGCCCTTCTGGCCATGGCCAAGGCCGTGGAAAATGGCTACCAGACCTGCCTGATGGCGCCTACGGAAATCCTGGCTGAGCAGCACTACAAGGAAATGCAGAAGGTGCTGGAACCGGCGGGCATCCATACGGCCCTGCTTACCGGCAGCCTGAGTACCAAACAGCGCCGGGAAGTGCTGGAAGGCCTGGCGGACGGCAGCATCCAGGCGGTGGTGGGCACCTACGCCCTGATCCAGGACGCGGTGGTGTTCCAGTCCCTGGCCCTTGTGATCACCGACGAGCAGCACCGGTTTGGGGTGGCCCAGCGGGCCAAGCTCCAGGATAAATCCACGGCGGCGCCCCATGTACTGATCATGACGGCCACCCCCATTCCCCGGACCCTGGCCCTGACAGTGTACGGGGACCTGGACGTATCCCTGATGAAGGGGCTGCCCCCGGGCCGTAAGCCTGTCCAGACTCTGTGCTACACGGAGGATATGCGTCCCGGAGTCTACAAGGGGCTGATTCACCAGATCCAGCAGGGCCACCAGGGCTACGTGGTGTGCCCCCTGATTGAGGAATCGGAAGGGGTGGATGCCAAGGCCGCCTCGGAGCTCTACGACGAATTGACCCAGACCTATCTCAAGGGGATTCCCTGCGGTCTGCTCCACGGCCGGCTGAAGGCGGAGGAAAAGGACCAGGTGATGGAGGACTTCGTCAAGGGCAAAACCAAGGTGCTGATTACCACCACGGTGGTGGAGGTAGGGGTGAATGTGCCCAACGCCACGCTGATGATTATTGAAGGGGCGGACCGGTTCGGCCTGGCCCAAATGCACCAGCTCCGGGGCCGGGTAGGCCGGGGCAGCGCCCAATCCTACTGCGTGCTGCTGACGGCTTCCCAGAATCCGGTGACCCTGGAACGGCTCCAGATTATGCGCACCTGCAGCGACGGCTTTCTCCTGGCAGAAAAGGACCTGGAGCTCCGGGGCGCTGGCCAATTCTTCGGACTGCGTCAACATGGGTTGTCGGACCTTTATATAGCTGATATACTACGAGATGCAGATACTTTGGTGGAAGCCCGGAAAGCAGCCCTTTGGGCCATGCATGACCCTGAGACGGCGGCTTTTGTGGAAAATGCTGCGGCTACCACCCAGTTTGACGGACGTTTTGACCGGATTTTCAATGCCTAGGCGGCAGCCTTCGCCTATAAATGCACAGCCACCTTCCTTGCAGGCGCCTTTGGCCCTGTACAACCTGACCCCAGAAAGCAGGCGCTTATGACCCCAGACCAAGATCCCAGTACCCTACCTCAAAAGAATAAAAGCAAGGACCACTGTGAAGCCCGGGTTTTTAAATTCATTGCCTTTGCAGCCCTGGTTCTGCTGCTGTATCTCATCAATGTGCTTGACCCCACCTTTTACGGCCACGTGTTCCACCTGGTGAAAGGCGGGGACATGGAAGAAGCCGTGTGCTTTCTCCGTTCCTATGGCCCCTGGGCCATTGTGATCAGCTTTTTCCTGGACGTGTTCATCAATGCGGCGGGCTTTCTGCCCTCCATTTTCATGTCTACTGCCAACGGAGTGGTGTTTGGCCTGCCCATTGGCATTACCATTTCCTGGACGGCGGAGTCCGTGGGCGTAATCATTTCCTTTCTGATTATGCGCTACTTTCTCCGGGCCACAGCAGAAAAGGTCATTATCAAAAGCAACAACCTGAAGAAAATCGATGACATGAGCAGCGACAAAGGGCTGGTGGTCATGGCCCTGGCCCGGACCCTGCCCTATTTCCCGTCGGGGATTCTCACCTGCCTGGGGGCCATCAGCCGGATGAGCCTGCGGGACTATGTGATTGCCACCTTTCTCGGAAAATTTCCCTCCACCTTTTTGGAAGTGGTGGTGGGCCACGATATCGTCAACTTTCATGAGCATATGCACCGGCTGGCCATTCTCACCACCCTGGTGGTACTGGCCTACGGTACCCTGCTCTATGTCCAATACAAACGGCACAAAAAGCCCAAAGTCTGAAGAAAGTCCTCTGGCAGAACTGCTGCTGGAGGGCTTTTTGTTTACCGAAAAACTTTTTTGTGTATCTTTCCTTACAAAAATTCCTGTTATTTGAAGAAAATTCAGAACTTTACTCGGTCTTTGCAGGAAAAGGGCCCACTGCACCCGAAAAAAGTCATCAGATGTTTGTGATTACCGATTAAGGGGGGCTTATTGTGAAAGAGTATACAGGCGATAAAATCAGAAACGTAGCAATCGTGGGACACGGCGGAGCCGGGACCACTTCCCTGACGGAAGCACTGCTGTACCGCAGCGGGTCTATCAGCCGGATGTGCAAGGTGGAAGACGGCCAGACCACCACGGACTTTGAACCGGAAGAAATCAAGCGGGGCGTTTCTGTCAGCGCCACCTTGGCCCCGGTGGAATGGCGGGACGTGAAGATCAATTTCATTGATACCCCGGGCTTTGCCGACTTTGTAGCCGAGGTAAAGGGTGCTTTCCGGGCTGTGGACAGCGTGCTGATTGTGGTCAGCGCCACCAGCGGTGTCCAGATTGGCACGGAGCAATGCTGGAAACTGGCGGAAGAAGCGGGGCTGCCCCGGCTGATTTTCGTCAACAAGATGGACCGGGAAAACGCGGACTACGACAATATCTTGAACAACCTGCGGGCCAAGATCGGCAAGGAAGTACTGCCCCTGGAACTGCCCCTGGGCAAGGAAGAAAATTTCTGCGGCGTCATTGACGTGTTCAATATGAAGGCCTATCGGGGCAACGGCAACGGAGCGGACGAAATCGAAGTGCCGGACGATATGAAGGCCTGGGTGGAAGACGCCCACAGCAAGATGGTGGAAGCTGCGGTGGAAGCCGATGATGCGGTAATGGAACGGTACCTGAACGGGGAAGACATTTCGGACGAGGACATTATGCGCTGCCTGGTAAAGGGCATCCGCCAAGGGCTGATTTTCCCGGTGCTCTGCGGTTCCGCCTATAAGAACATTGGTCTGGGCCGCTGCCTGAACGCCGTGGTGGACTACACCTTCCCGGCCATTTTGAACGACTTCATTGTAAAGGATGTTAAGACCGGCGAAGAAGAAATCAAGGACTCCAACGCAGCCATGGCAGCCCTGGTGTTCAAGACCACCTCCGATCCCTTTGTGGGCCGGCTCAGCTTTGTCCGGGTGTTCTCCGGCACCATCAAGAAGGACAGCACCGTGTACAACGCCAGCCGGGAAGAAAACGAAAAGGTGACGGGTATCTTTACCCTCCGGGGCAAGACCCAGATTCCCATGGACCAGATTGTGGCCGGGGATATTGGGGTGCTCTCCCGCCTGCAATTTACGGCTACCGGGGATACCCTGAGCGACCCCAATGTGCCGGTCCTGTTCCCGCCCATTGATTTCCCGCTGCCCATGTACAGCCGGGCCATCTACCCCAAGAAGAAGGGGGACGAGGATAAGATTGCTTCCGCCCTGACCAAGATGACGGAAGAAGATCCTACCATTATTGTCAGCCGGAACCCGGTGACCAAGGAAACCCTGATCAGCGGCATGGGGGACCAGCATCTGGAAATCATTATGGAACGGATGCAGCGGAAATTCGGCGTGGAAGCTGACCTGAAGGCGCCCATTGTGGAATACCGGGAAACCATCCGGGGCAGCGCCGATGCGGAAAGCAAGTACAAGAAACAAACCGGCGGCCACGGCCAATACGGCCATGTGGTCATCAAGATGGAACCCCTGCCTCCGGGAAGCGGCTTCGTCTTTGAGGATAAGATTTTTGGCGGGGCCATTCCCCATCAATATATTCCTGCGGTGGAAAAGGGCATGAAGGAATCCATGGAACACGGTATCCTGGCCGGCTATCCGGTGGTGGACCTGAAAATCAGCCTGCTGGACGGTTCCTACCATACGGTGGACTCCTCGGAAATGGCCTTTAAGGTGGCTTCCCACCAGGCCTTCCAGAAGGCCGCCGAACAGGCCAAACCGGTGCTTATGGAGCCCTATTACAACCTGAACGTGTACTGCGACGAACGGATGACCGGGGACGTGATTTCCGACCTGAACGGCAAACGGGGCCGGATTCTGGGCATGCAGACCCTGGAAGACGGACGGGCCTGCGTCAACGCCCAGGCTCCCTATGCCGAGGTGCTGGACTACGCCGTAGACCTGCGGGCCCTGACCCAGGGCACGGGCTCCTTCGAGATGAAGTTCGACCATTACGAAGATGTTCCGCCCAAACTGGCAGAAAAAATTATTGCGGAAAGTAAGCAGGAAAAAGCCTAACCATTAGCGAATAAGAATAGTGTCACGAAGGCGGCAGTTTGCAGGTGTAGGGGCCTGGACTGCCAGGGGATCCTCCGGCGTGCCCAAAACAGGCAGGCCGGAGGAGCTTCGGGACAACCGCTGTTCTTATAGTGAACAACAACCGAAAAACCGCTTTCTGTGCCGGCAGCGCTGCTGTACCGGGACAGGGGGCGGCTTTTTGGCGTTTGGACCGAAAAATCCCGGGAAACGGAGAAAATTCTGAAAAGTGCCACGTGTTGCGTAAACGGTAAAAATATCCTATAATCAAAATGAATTGCACCGTATTTCAATCTGTCCAATCATGGGGGAGTTCAAACTAAATGAAAAATATTGACCAAGAATGTATCAACACCCTGCGTTTTTTGTCCATTGATGAAGTTCAGGCCGCCAATTCCGGCCATCCGGGCCTGCCCCTGGGCACCGCGCCCCTGATGTACACCCTTTGGGACCGCTTCATGAAATATAATCCCAAGAACCCCAGCTGGTTCAACCGGGACCGTTTTGTCCTGTCTCCCGGCCACGGCAGCGCACTTTTGTATGCTATGCTCCATGTGGCTGGCTATGACCTGTCTATTGAAGACCTGAAAGCCTTCCGGCAATGGGGTTCCCGGACTCCGGGCCATCCGGAATATGGTGTTACCGCCGGCGTGGACGTTTCCACCGGTCCTCTGGGCCACGGCTTTGCCATGGCAGTGGGTATGGCTATGGCAGAAGAAATGCTGGCTGCCCGCTACAACAAGGAAAACTTCCCGGTGGTGGACCACTATACCTTCGGCATTACCTCCGATGGGGACCAGATGGAAGGGGTAGCTTCTGAAGCTGCTTCCCTGGCTGGCACCCTGGGCCTGGGCAAATTGATTTTCCTGTATGACGACAACCACATTACCATTGAAGGCAATACGGAAATTGCTTTCCGGGAAAATGTGGGCGCCCGCTTTGCCGCTTACGGCTGGCAGGTACTCAAGGTGGATAATTCCGAGGATGTGGAAGCCCTGCAAAAGGCCGTGGAAGAAGCTAAGGCCGATACCAAGCATCCGTCCCTGATCATCGTCAAGACCCATATCGGGTTTGGCAGCCCCCGGCAGGATATGGCCAGCGCCCACAGCGAGCCCCTGGGCGAAGACAATGTGGCCAAAACCAAGGAAGCCGCTGGCTGGGACAGCAGCAAGTCCTTCTACGTGCCCGACGAAGTCAAGGCGCATTTTGACGCCAAAATTCCGGACTGCCAGAAGAACGAAGCCGACTGGAACCAACTGGTTATCGACTACGCCAAGGCCTATCCGGAACTGGCCCAAGAACTCACCGACCGGATTAACGGAAAAATGGACCTGGATGTGAAAGAGCTGATGAAGGTCTTTGCGGATGCCACTTCCGTAGCTACCCGCAGTGCTTCCGGCACCCTGCTGCAAACCCTGTCCGACCAGCTGCCCGCGCTTATTGGCGGTTCTGCTGACCTGGGTCCTTCCAACAAGACCGAAATGAAGAACAAGGGCTTCTTCTCTGCAGAAGACCGGACCGGCCGGAACATCCATTTCGGCATCCGGGAACACGCCATGGGCTGCATTGTCAACGGCCTGTGCCTCCACGGAGCCATCCTGCCCTTTGGCGCTACCTTCCTGGTGTTCTCCGACTTTATGCGCCCGGCTGTAAGAATGGCCGCCCTGATGGGTATCGGCAGTATGTTCGTGTTCACCCATGACAGTATTTTCGTAGGGGAAGATGGTCCTACCCATGAACCCATCGAGCAAACCATGAGCCTGCGGCTGATTCCCAACGTATCCGTCTTCCGTCCGGCTGACGCCCTGGAAACGGCTGTTGCCTGGAAAGCCGCCTGCGAAAACCGCAAGCAGCCCACCTGCCTGATGCTCACCCGGCAGAACCTGCCTGTGCTCCACGACTATGCAAAGGTGATTGCCAAGAACGCCGCCAAAGGCGCCTATGTGCTGAGCCCGTCCCCCCGGGACAAGGTGAAAGCCATTCTGCTGGCTACCGGCAGCGAAGTACATCTGGCCCTGGCCGCTCAGGCTGCCCTGGACAAGGAAAAAATCGGCGTAACGGTGGTTTCCATGCCCAGCTGGGATAAGTTCGACGCCCAGGACGAAGCCTACCGGAAGAAGGTCCTGCCCAAGGATACGCCGGTCATCGCTTTGGAAGCCGGGGTCAGCCTGGGCTGGGCCCGCTACACCGGCAGTGAGAAACGGGTGCTGGGCATTGACCGCTTTGGGGCCTCCGCTCCGGGCAAGACCGTTTACGAAAAGTTTGGTTTTACCGTGGACCATGTGGTAGAAATGGTAAAGAAAGTTAAATAAGATTTGTCTTCCTTGGCATCAAAGGAAACTGGTAAAGAAGCGCTGTATGGATTTCCTTTCCTGCGGCGCTTCTTTTTTGGAAAAGAGGCGCGCTGATGTTTCACTTATTAACCATTGCCGGATCCGATTCTTCCGGCGGGGCCGGCATCCAGGCCGACCTGAAATCGTTTGCAGCCCACGGCTGCTTTGGCATGAGTGTGATTACTTCCGTAACGGCCCAGAATACCACTGGCGTTACGGCCATCCAGAATATTGACCCGGAAGTGGTGGCCGCCCAGATTGATGCGGTATTTACGGACATCCGGGTGGACGGGGTGAAAATCGGCATGGTTTCCACGTCCCCCATTATCCGCACCATTGCGGAAAAAATGCGCCAGTACAAGCCCAAGGTCCTGGTGGTGGATCCGGTGATGGTGGCTACCTCCGGTGCCTACCTGCTGGAAAAGGACGCCCGGACGGATTTGATTGAAGACCTGCTGCCCCTGGCGGACCTGATTACTCCCAACATGATGGAAGGGGAAGTGCTGTCCGGGCTGACCATCCGCAGCAAGGCGGATATGGAAAAGGCGGCGGCCATTATCCTGGAAAAGGGGGCCAAGGGCGTTCTCTTAAAGGGCGGCCATTTGGCCCAGACGGCCGATGATTATCTTTTGACCCGGGACGGGGGCAAATGGTTTGACGGTCCCCGCTATGATAACCCCAATACCCATGGTACAGGGTGCAGTCTGTCTTCTTCTTTGGCAGCGGACCTGGCCAGCGGTATGACGATGGAGCAGGCCGTCCGGGAAGCCAAGGACTACGTGGCCCTGGGCATCAAAAACGGTCTGCCGGTGGGCCACGGCCACGGCCCCATCCATCACTTTGTAACCATGTTCAAGAAGGCCGGACTGGAATGATGGAGGACCTGCTGGCCGAGTTCCCGGTAATCAGCGGCCAGGTCCGGGAGCGGCGGCCGCTGCTGCACCATATTACCAACTACGTAACCGCCGGCTTCTGTGCTGATGCAGGCCTTGCCCTGGGAGCCCTGCCCATGATGACGGATGCCCCGGAAGAGGTGGAAGCCGCAGCCCGCCGGGCGGACGCCCTGGTGTGCAACCTGGGTACCTTCAGCGCCAGCCATTATGAGGCCATGGAAAGAGCCATGGGGGCGGCCCGGGAAGGCGGGGTGCCCATTCTCCTGGACCCGGTAGGGGTCATGACGGTGGACTGGCGGAAACAGGCAGCCCTCAAACTTTTGCAGGGCGGGGTGACGGTGCTCAAGGGCAACGGCGCCGAAGGCCGGGCACTGCTAGACTGGCAAAAGGGTAAGGGCAAAGGGGTGGACGCAGGACTGGAAACCCAGCCGGGCCTATTGGCCAAAGCCCTGGCTCGGACCTATCATTGTGTGGCGGTAATTACCGGTCCGGTGGACGCCCTCAGCGACGGAAAACGGATACTCTATGCCCGGAACGGGTCGGCGCTGCTTTCCCGGATTACCGGGGCAGGGTGCATGACCGGCACCGTTATGGGAGCCGGCATTGCCGTGGCGGAGTCTCCGCTGGCGGGCGCCCTGTGGGGCCTGACGGTAATGAACGTGGCGGCAGAAGCGGCCCAGGTGAACTGCCCGGGACCGGGAACTTTCCGGGTCCGGCTGATGGACGCCCTGTACCAGGAAAACGGCCTGACGCTCCAGCAGAAATTTCGGGGGGAAGAACAACGTGACGAAGAAAACCATTGATTACAGCGTATATTTGGTGACGGATACCCATTGCCTGAAGGGCCGGGATTTTTACGCCGCCGTGGAAGAAGCCCTGAAGGCCGGGGTAACCCTGGTCCAGCTCCGGGAAAAAGATGCCTCCTGGGAAGAACTGCTTGCTAAGGGAAAACGGGTGAAAGCCCTGTGTGACCGGTATGGGGTACCCCTGCTGATTGACGACAATATTGCAGCGGCCAAGGAAATCGGCGCCGCCGGGGTCCATTTGGGCCAGGAGGACGCCGCCATCGAAAAGGCCCGGCAGGAACTGGGAACGGACGCGGTGGTGGGCATCTCCGCCCACAATGTGGCGGAAGCCACCGAGGCCCAGCGCCGGGGTGCGGATTACCTGGGGGCGGGAGCCCTGTATCCCACCGGCAGCAAAAAGGACGCCAAGCTGCTGCCGGCCCAGACTTTCCGGGCTATTGTGGCCGCAGTCCAGATTCCTGTGGTGGGCATTGGGGGCATCCACGAGGACCAGTACGCCCAGGTTTTGGAACTGGGGGCCAGCGGCTGTGCCATGATCAGCGGTATTTTGGGAGCGGAGGACATTACCGCCACCGTAACCCGGCTGAAGGCGTTGTACGCCGCCCGCCGCTAAAGGAAGGTGCCTATGGCAGGAAACAAAGAAGCGGAAGCACTGGGACGCAAGGTCCTGGAGCTTTTTACCTACAGGATTACCGATGAGATTTTCCAGTTCATCGAGAAACACCCGGAGCTCCTGGAGCAGTACCGGGAAGCGGTGAAAAACAGCTCTGCCCATGGGGTCAACGCCGTATTGGGAAAGATGATCACCGAAGCCTATGACCTGGAAAACCTGAACAAGGAAACCAATCCGGAGTCCAAACTGCTGAAAAAGTACACCCGGCACGGGGTCCGCTGGGATAAGGACAGAACCCGGCGCATGGCCAAAAAGGTCATGTACGGCGGGGAGGACTTGTTCTCCGGGGAAACCAAACGCCGGGAGACGCCGGTGAAGAAGGACGAAAACCAGGAGAAAACCGGGTTTGTGGAAGAAAGTTTGTTCAGCCTGGAAAAAACTGAGCCTGTCAAGTAAAAATGCTTGACAGGCTTGTGCCATTATAGTAGAATAAGCGTCGGTGATACCATGCAGGATGATGAATTGACAAAAAAGATCCGGTTTGGCCGGCTCTACGATATGTACGGCGGTCTGCTGACCGAAAAGCAGCAGGCTGTGATGGAGCAGTACTTTTACGATGACCTCTCCCTGGGAGAGATTGCGGAAAGCTGCGGCATCAGCCGCCAGGCAGTGTACGATCTGCTGCGGCGGGTAGAACAGACCCTGGAAAAATATGAATCCAAATTGCAGCTGCTGCATGGCGCCCAGGATACCCGGTTTAAGCTCCGGGGAGCCCTGTCGCTGCTGGAAGCCTGCAAGTCCGACGGCTTAACCGACCCGCGTCTGGAAGAAGTCCGGACCATCTTGCAGAGTTTGATTGACGAAGGCAGGTAACTATGGCTTTTGAAATATTAACCGATAAATTGACGGCTGCCATCCAAAAGCTGCGCGGACAAAAGACCGTATCCGAACAGGATTTGAAGGATACCCTCCGGGAAGTCCGGCTGGCTCTGTTGGAGGCCGATGTAAACTTCAAGGTCGTCAAGGAATTTACAGCAAAAATCAAGGAGCGGGCCCAAGGGCAGCAAGTGGACCCCAGCCTGACTCCTGGCCAATATATTGTAAAGATTGTTCATGAAGAACTGATCAATCTGCTGGGCGGCACCCAGAGCAAACTGGCCGTGTCTCCCAACCCGCCCACCATTATTATGCTGGCGGGCCTGCAGGGCGCTGGTAAGACCACTACGGTGGGCAAGCTGGCCAACTACCTGCGGAAAAATGGCAAAAAGCCCCTGATGGTGGCTGGGGACGTGTACCGTCCTGCTGCTATCACCCAGTTGGAGGTCATTGGCAAACAGCTGGACATGCCGGTGTTTACCCTGGGCGACAAGGTTTCCCCGGTGGAAATTGCCAAGGAAGCCCTGAAGCGGGCCAATGCCCTGTTGTGCGACACGGTAATCATCGATACCGCCGGCCGTCTCCACGTGGACGAAACCCTGATGAACGAGCTGAAGGACATGAAGGAAGCCGTACATCCCGACGAAATCCTTTTGGTGGTGGACGCCATGACCGGTCAGGACGCCGTTACGGTGGCCGATGCCTTTAACCAGGCACTGGGCATTACGGGCCTGATTGTGACCAAACTGGACGGCGACGCCCGGGGCGGTGCGGTTCTCAGTGTGAAGGCAGTGACCAACTGCCCGGTAAAATTTGTGGGTATGGGCGAAAAGCTGGATGCTTTGGAACCCTTTTATCCTGATAGAATGGCTTCCCGGATTCTGGGCATGGGGGATGTGCTCTCCCTGATTGAAAAAGCCCAATCCGCCTTTGATGAAAAGGAAGCCCAAAAGCTGGCTGAGCATCTGAAAAAGAATGAATTTACCCTGGACATGTTCCTGGACCAAATGAAACAGGTCAAGAAACTGGGCTCCCTGGAATCCATTCTCAGCCTGATCCCCGGCATGGGGAAAATCAGCAAGCAGTTGGAAGGGGTGGACCTGGACGGCAAGGAAGTACGCCGCCTGGAGGCCATTATCACTTCCATGACTGCCGAAGAACGGCGCAATCCCCGGATTATCAACGGGTCCCGCCGGAAACGCATTGCAGCCGGCTGCGGCCAGCGGGTACAGGATGTCAATCGCCTGCTGAAGCAGTTTGAGGAAAGCAAGAAGTTGATGAAAACCATGCAGGGCATGAACAAGTATGCACGGAAGGGACGCTTTAAGCTCCCCTTCCTGCAATAAACAAATTCTTTTAAGGAGGTGAATCTTGTGGCAGTTAAAATCCGTCTGAAACGTATGGGTGCTAAGAAAAACCCGTTCTACCGTATCGTTGTTGCCGACGAACGCGCTCCGCGTGATGGGCGCTTCATCGAAACCGTAGGTACCTATGATTCCACTGTTGATCCCGCAGTGATCAATATTGATGAAGAAAAGGCTCTGGCTTGGATGCTGAAAGGTGCTCAACCCACCGACACGGTTCGTTCCATGTTCAGCAAACAAGGCCTGATGGCTAAACTGGCTGGCGAAAAGGCTGGTAAATAAGGAGGTTGACTATGAAAGAGATAGTTGAAGTCATTGCTAAGGCTATCGTCAATAATCCCTCCGAGGTCCAAGTGGAGGAGGAGAGAAACGGTTCTTCCGTGATCCTCAAACTCCACGTGGCACCTGAAGATATGGGTAAAGTGATCGGCAAGCAGGGCCGCATTGCCAAGGCTATCCGTCTGGTGATGAAAGCTGCTGCCACCCGTGAAAACGTAAAAGTAATCGTAGACATTGATTAATGGAAGAGCAGCCCCTGTATTGCAGGTGATGCTCTTCTTTAGTCAGGAGACATGACGCGGATCCCGGCGCCCTGGCGTCAGGGGTTCAGTAAGGTGGATACTATGGATAAAATGATCGTCCGGGTACCGGTTGGCATCAAAGCCAAGGTGACCGAAGACCTGAAATCTCAAATCGTTGCAGATATGAAACGCCAGGTCCAGGCCGCCGAGCTGGATTTTGAACAATTCCAGTTCAATGCCAAACGGGCACTGAATGAACAAGCTGGTGCCGATCCCAATGCCCTGCGCGGTTTGCAGGAACAGATCGAGTACGAAAAGGCCCAGCGCGGCCATGCGCTCCAGGAGCTGAAAGATAAACTGGAACGGGCTGAAAATCTGGAAATTGGCAGTGAAGTCGGTCACGGCACACTGGAACGCAGTGTGGAAATCACCATCGGTTCCGATCTGGAATCCCTGATGGGCGCCGAAATCCTGGTGGAAGACGGCAAAGTCATCGGTTTTAGAGCGTGAGTCCATGGAACAGAAGATTGTGATTGGCAAAATTGTCGCCCCGCATGGCGTGCGGGGCGAATTTCGCGTTCTGCCCCTGACGGACCAGCCGGAACAGTACGAGGACAGGGAAACCCTGACCTTGGACAACGGCCGGGTGCTGCACGTAGTTTCCGTACGCTTCCATAAGAATGCGTACCTGGTAAAGGTGCAGGAAGTCACCGATATGGACCAGGCCGAAGCCCTGCGGGGCCGGACCATTGTCCTAAGGCCAGAGGAGCTGCCGCCCCTGCCGGAAGGGCAGTTCTATGTCAGGGACATTATCGGGTTTGCGGTGGTTTCTCCTGCGGGAGATCCCATTGGCACGGTAAAGGACGTGATTTCCCCGGGACCCACGGATGTGTTCGTGGTGGCTCCCCCGGAAGGGGAAGATATTCTGGTGGCCTCCATTGCCGAGAATATCAAAAAAATTGATTGGGACCAGAAGCAGGTGGTCATGGTCCTGCCGGAGTGGATCTAAGTGAGACAGTTCATCTTTCTCACCCTGTTTCCGGAAATGATCCAGCAGGCGGCGTCCTTCTCTATTTTGGGCAGGGCCGTACAGGAAGGTCTTCTTTCTGTAGCCTGCGTGAATCCTCGGGACTTTGCTACGGACCGGCACCGCAGTGTGGATGATACCACCTGCGGCGGCGGCGCCGGTATGGTGCTCCAGCCCCGGACCTATTTGGCTGCGCTGGAGCGGGCCAGGGAACTGGCACCGGAGGCTCTGGTGCTGGCGATGACCCCCGCCGGGGAAGCCCTGAAGCAGCAGCGGGTTTGCAGCTTGGCCGCCAGCGGCCGGGACCTGATCTTTTGCTGCGGGCACTACGAGGGCTTTGACGAGCGGATTCTGGCCCAGGCGGACCTGCGGCTTTCCGTAGGGGACTTCGTCCTGACGGGAGGGGAGCTTCCGGCTCTTGCCGTCATGGATGCAGTGGCCCGCTTTATTCCCGGGGTGCTGGGCAAGGCCGTCAGCGCTGAGGAGGAATCCTTTGCTGCGGGCCTGTTGGAATACCCCCAGTATACCCGCCCGGTGGACTATCAGGGACAGCTTGTACCCTCCGTCCTCACCAGTGGGGACCACGGGAAGATTGAAACCTGGCGGCGGAAGGAAGCCCTGCGGACTACCCTGAAGTACCGGCCGGAACTGCTCCGGACGGTGCCCTGGCAGCCCGGGGACGGCAAGCTGTTTCTGGCCGTCCAGGCGGAAGAAAAAAATCAGGGAAAGGACCCGGAAAAGGACTGATTTTGCAGCCCTTTTTCTTGCGCCCACCCTGTCTGTATGGTATAATACAGCGTATGCATTAACGGGCGGTCCGCTGTTAGCACGAGGCTAAGAATGAACGTCTTGGATTCTGAGGAGGAACATAAATGAACATCATCGAAGCAATTGAAAAGGAACAACTGCGTTCCGACATTCCTGAATTCCGTGCCGGCGACACTTTGAAAGTTTATGTAAAAGTAGTCGAAGGTACCCGTGAACGTGTTCAGCTGTTTGAAGGCGTTTGCATCTCCCGCAGTGGCGCAGGTGTGCGTGAAATGTTCACCGTACGTCGTATCGCTTCCGGCGTTGGCGTAGAAAGAACTTTCCCTGTACATTCTCCCAGACTGGAGAAAATTGAGGTATCTCATAGAGGTATCGTTCGCAGAGCAAAACTGTACTATCTGCGTAAACTGACCGGTAAGGCTGCTCGTATTAGAGAACGCCGCTAATCGGAAACAAAAAACGGTGGGGGACTGTCTGCGCAGTCCCCTTTTGTTTTAGGAGTTGGTAAGATGGCTGCACCTAAGAACGCACAGGGCTGGTCCGGAAAGTTGTCCAGTCTGCTGCTGTTTGTGATCCTGACCTACTGGCCCATGGTCCTTTTTGTGGACAAGGCCTGGACGGAACAGGGGCTGAACTTACTGGGACTGGTGTCCCTTTTGTACTGGCTGGCGGTAATCCGGGAACGCCAGGGCTTTGCCCTGCTGCAGCGGTACGTCCACGGGGACAAGAAGGCGGTAAACCAGCTGGTGGCCGGAGTCTGGAACTTCTGGAACCAGGATGCCTTTGCCACCCAGGCCACCTTGGTGAAACTGGTGGCGGTGCTGGGAATTCTCCATTTGCTGGGGAATCTGCTGTAAAAATTTTGGAAGCGGCGGTGCTGCGGCTTTCCAATTTTGTGCTAGGAGAATGGTATGGACGAAAAAGAAAAATCCGGGTCCTGGCAGGACACTGTCAGCGACTGGCTGATTTCCATTATTGTGGCCGTGGTGCTGGCCTTTGGGATTCGTACATTTTTGGTGGAACCCTATATGGTTTCCGGACCTTCCATGATGAATACCCTCCAGGACCAGGAACGGCTGCTGGTGAACAAGCTGGTGTACTACACCAGGGAGCCCAAACGGGGCGAAATCATCGTTTTCAAATATCCCAGTGACACCCGCAGGGACTTTATCAAACGGGTCATCGCCGTAGGCGGGGATACCATTGAAATCCGGGATGGGAAGACCTATGTGAATGGTGAGGCGCTGGATGAGTCCTATATCCGGGAACCCTTCCACACCAACTATCCCAAAACCACGGTACCCCAGGGCCATATTTTTGTCATGGGGGACAACCGGAACAATTCCGAAGACAGCCGGTACCGGGACGTGGGCTTTGTGGACCTGAGTCTGGTCAAGGGCAAAGCCAGCCTGATTTTCTGGCCCTTGGGACAATTTCGGTCTTTGCCTTGAGTAGAATAAGAACATGCAGGGTCGGTGCAATAACTGGCCCTGCTTCTTTTTTTGCCTGGGAAAAAAGTGGGGGATTCCCGTTAAACCCCTAAAAATGCCCGCATTTTGCAGGGAGAAAGAAAACTGTTATAATAAAACAAATTGAAAGCCGCAGGACCTGAAGGCTGCGGCAGAGGGGGAGCAACTGGCTCTCCTAAAGGACAGAAAAGAGCGGCTCTGCTGGCCTCTGGGCGGCAGGGCGTAGGATAGAAAGGAAAAACTATGAACGAAATGGAAAAAGAACCCAAGCTTCACATCCAGTGGTTCCCCGGTCATATGACCAAGGCCAAACGGATGATGGAGGAACAGCTGAAGCTGGTGGACGTGGTGGTGGAAATGCTGGACGCCCGGATTCCACGGTCCAGCGCCAACCCCATGCTGAAAAAGCTCATTGGCAACAAGCAGAAAATCGTGGTGCTGAACAAGACGGATATGGCGGATCCTGTGCAGACCGCCCGGTGGCTGGAGCGGCTGAAGGAACAGAACTTTACCGCCCTGGAAGTGAACTGCCAGAAGAACAAAGGGGTCAAGGCCCTGGTGGCGGCCATCCAAAAGGCCGGCCAGCCTACTCTGGACAAATGGCTGAAAAAAGGCGTCAAGAACCATCCGGTCCGGGTGATGATTGTGGGCATTCCCAACGTGGGCAAGTCCACCCTGATCAACCGGCTGCTGGGCAAAAACAAGACCGTGGCCCAGAACCGGCCCGGCGTAACCCGGGGGCCCCAGTGGGTCATCCTGGGCAAGGGGCTGGAACTGCTGGACACCCCGGGGGTGCTGTGGCCCAAATTTGACGACCCGGAAACGGGCTTTTCCCTGGCCGTGACTGGGGCCATCCGGGAAGAGGTATTCGACTTGGAAATTGCCGTGCACATTCTGCTGCTGCGGCTGAAGAAGTACTATCCCCAGGAACTGTCCGCCTACTACAACATTGCACTGGCGGAAGAAGACGGGGCCAAGGAACTGGAAGAAAAAATCGGCCGTTCCCGGGGTTGCCTGAAAGCCGGCGGCCTGGTGGACTACAACAAGGTCATCCAAATGGTGATCCGGGACTTTAAGACCGGCAAACTGGGGGCTTTCACCCTGGAGGTTCCGGGAAAAAGTGCTGCCGAAAAGGCGGAGGAACACCATGAAGATTGCTGAAGTGAAGGAACTGCTGGCGGGAACGCCCACCGCAGAACAGCTGGCGGAGCTGCGCCTGGATGCCCGGGCCGGGGTCCAGAAGCTGCTGGCGGCCTATACGAAGCGCCTGGCGGCAGAAGCGGCGGAACGGGACCGGCTGCTGCATTTCCAGGACCTGGAGCGCCGGTATTGGGAGCAGGGCCTGAATCAGGTGGCCGGCACCGATGAAGCGGGGAGGGGCCCTTTGGCGGGACCTTTGGTAACCGCTGCGGTTATTTTGCCCCACGGGATTTGGCTGCCCGGGCTCAACGATTCCAAAAAGGTGCGCCCTGCCCGGCGGGAAGAACTGTATGACGAAATTTTGGACCAGGCGGTGGCGGTGACCGTGACCATTCTGGGGCCCCGGGAGATTGACGCCCTGAACATCTATCAGGCGGCCAAGTGGTCCATGACCAACTGCCTGAACCACCTTTCCACGCCGCCCCAGGCAGCCCTGACAGACGCCATGCCCCTGACGCTGGCCTCTGGGATACCGGTGGAGGACCTGGTCAAAGGGGACAGCAAAAGCGCGGCCATTGCGGCGGCTTCCATTATCGCCAAGGTTACCCGTGACCGGCTGCTGGTGGAGCTGGACGCCCAGTATCCCCAGTACGGGTTTGCAGCCCACAAGGGCTACGGCGTTTCCACCCATGTGGAGGCCATTCTGCGGGACGGCCCCTGTCCCTGGCACCGGGGCAGCTACGAACCCATTAAGACCCACTTTCCCCAGCATCAGGGAATCAGTGAGGAAAAAACGCTGGTATTAAAATAGGCGGAGTGCCCGTGTCCTGCGCCTGCCAGCCGCTGAAACAGGAGGGATTGGTATACACGAACACAGATGCTTTGGCAACTGGGGAGAGGATGCAGCTGCCCAGTACCTGGAAAAACAGGGCTACCGGATTGTAGCCCGGAACTATGCTTGTGCTTATGGAGAACTGGATATTATTGCCCAAACAAAGAATACGCTGGTTTTTGTGGAAGTGAAAAGCCGACGCAGCCTGAAATTTGGCCGTCCGGCAGCAGCTGTAACCCGCGAAAAACAGGTTCACCTGCACCGGGCGGCTTTTGTGTATCTCAAGGAGCATCCAGGCTTTCGGGGCAAGATCCGCTTTGACATTATTGAGGTACTTTCCCTGCACGAGACCCTGAACATCAATCATATGCAGGCCTGCTTTTAGGCCAGACTACAAACGCTATTCTATTTGAAACAGGTGATGAACAAATGTATGCACGCACATGGGGGGAAACCACCCGAGGCATTAACGGAGAAATGGTGGCCGTGGAAGTGGATGTGGCCAACGGCCTGCCCGCCTTTGAAATGGTGGGACTGCCGGATACGGCGGTAAAGGAGTCCAAGGAACGGGTAAAGGCGGCGGTGAAAAACACCGGGTTCTACTTTCCCGATACCCACATTACGGTAAATCTGGCGCCGGCGGACCTGAAAAAGGACGGCTCCGGCCTGGACCTGCCCATTGCCCTGGGCATCCTGGCAGCCAAACAGCATATCAAGCTGCCGGAGGACAATCCTCCGGTCTTTGCCGGAGAACTGGCCCTGGACGGCAGCCTGCGGCCCATCAGCGGCATTCTGCCCATGATTCTCCGGGCCCGGGAAGAAGGCCGGGACACCATCTACATCCCCCGGGGCAATGCCCAGGAAGGGAAGCTGGTGGACGGCATCCAGGTGTTTACGGCGAAAACCCTGCTGGAACTGGTGGACCATCTTCAGGGCAAGGAGCTTTTGGAACCTTTGGAGAAGGAGCCTCTCCAGCTGGAAAACCCGGAGGACAACAGCGTGGACTTTGCTGACGTCCAGGGGCAGGTGGTGGCCAAACGGGCCATGGAAATTGCTGCGGCCGGGGGCCACAACGTGCTGATGGTGGGGGCTCCCGGAGCCGGGAAAACCATGCTGGCCCGGCGTCTGCCCACCATTCTGCCGCCTATGACGGAGGAGGAAGCCCTGGAGGTAACGAAAATCTACAGCATCTCCGGACTGCTGAAGCGGCGCAGCGGCATTATCAGCGAGCGGCCCTTTCGCAGCCCCCACCATACGGTGTCCCAAAGCGCCCTGATTGGGGGCGGCACCATTCCCCATCCTGGGGAAGTGACCCTGAGTCACCACGGGGTATTGTTTTTAGATGAATTACCGGAATTTTCAAGAAGCGCCCTGGAGGTCCTGCGCCAGCCCCTGGAGGACGGAATGGTGACCATCAGCCGGGTCCAGGCTTCCCTGACCTATCCGGCCCGGTTCATTCTGGTGGCGGCCCAGAATCCCTGTCCCTGTGGGTTTTGGGGAGAGGAGGACAAGGTGCACCAGTGTTCCTGCCGGCCCGGGGATATTGCCCGCTACCGGAAGAAGATTTCCGGGCCGCTGCTGGACCGGATCGATATCCAGATTCACGTACCCCGGCTGCAATACCAGGAACTGAAAAGCGATAAGAAGGAAGAATCCTCTGCCGTAATCCGGCAGCGGGTGGTGGCGGCCCGGGAAATCCAGCGGCAGCGCCTTAAAGGCACCCACCTGTACTGCAACGCCAGTATGGGACGCCGGGAAGTGAAGGCCTTTTGTCCCATGACCCCGGAAGCGGAAGCCCTGCTGGAGCGGTACTTTGTGGCTCTGGGGCTCAGCGCCCGCAGCCACGACCGGATTATCAAGGTGGCACGGACCATTGCGGATTTGGCGAAAAGTCCCATAATTACCGTCACCCATTTGGGGGAAGCCATCCAGCTGCGCACCAGTATCCAAGGGTAGGGGAGGACATGATGGGAGTAAATGTTTTTTATGGAATCATCTATTTTCTCACCGGCCTTTGTGCCGGCAGTTTTGTGGGACTGTGCGCGGACCGGATGAAAAACGGGGTGTCCATCTGCTGGCCGCCGTCCCATTGCGAGGCCTGCGGCAGAAGACTGGGCCCAAAGGACCTGGTGCCGGTGGTAAGCTATTTGTACCGGAAAGGCCGCTGCGGCTACTGCCGGACGCCCCTTTCCCGGGACCTGCTGTATCAGGAACTAGGCTGCGGCCTGCTGTTTCTGCTGTTGGGCTGGGGCCAGGTTCCCGGCTGGCAGCTTTTTACCCTGTGGGGTATCTTCGGCACCCTGTACCTTATCGTCTGGCAGGACCTGCGAGAACGGGCGGTGTACCACTGCGTGCTGCTGGCCTTGGCCGGGTGGATTGCCCTGCGCTGTTTTTTGGTAGGGGGAACGCTGCTGGAAGGGCTTTTTGGGGTTTTGGCCGGCGGCGGTTTCCTGCTGGTGTTTCATTTGATTTTTCCCCAGGGTCTGGGGTTTGGGGACGTGCTTTTGTGTTCCCTTTTGGGAGCTTGGCTGGGACCTTTGAAAGGGTTCCAATGCATTGTGCTGGGGAACCTGCTGAGCCTGGGCTGGGCCCTGTCCCGTGCCCGGGAGAAAAAGCTGGCTCTGGAAAAGGTGGGTGTTCCCCTGGCTCCTTTTTTGGCCCTGGGAGCCTTTCTGGTGCATTGTAAAGGGGTGGTGGGAACGCTGCCGTCGGCGCTGGACCCGGGGCTTTTGCTGCTGGGGCTGCTGCCCCTGGAGCAAACCCTTTCCTGGGACAACCTGCGCAGCCGTTGGGAAAAACTGGTTTCCCCCTGGCCCAAGCGGCTCCTGGTGGTCCACTGGGGAAACCAGGCTCTGACCCTGACGGAAACGGAGCGCCGGGGAGAAAAGCTGCACCTTGCCCGTACGGCCCAGCTGCCCTGGCCCCGGGAACTGCCGGCGCTTACCAGTCCGGAACAGGTCCCTGCCGTAGCCGAATGGCTGGGGGACCAGTGCCGGAAGCGGGGCTTTGGGGCGGGGCAGGTGAGCTTTAGCCTGTCCAGCCGGCAGGTGCTGCTGCGCCGGGCCAGCCTGCCCCAGGCAGCGGCGAAAAACCTGGCGGAAGCGGCCCAGTGGGGCCTTTTGCAGGACGTACCCTGGAAGCCCGGCACCTTTACGGCCGCCGCGGTTCCGGTGCAGCTCAAAAGCAATAATACGGCGGTGCTGCTCCAGTCCAAGGCCCTGAATCAGGCCCTGCTGGACCTGGCAGCGGCACTGGACTGGGAACTGGTGAGCCTGGAAGCCCAGGCGGCCAGCTGGGGCAAATGGCTGACGGAGGAACCGGGGGCGCTGCTGCTTACCAAAGAAGGGAAGCGCTTTGTCCTCACCGTGCTGCAGCGGGGGATTCCTGTGGACAGTGAGCCCCTGGCCCTTGCGGAAAAAGAGAAAACGGGGGCGGAGGAGCTGACCAAAAGCCCCCTGTGGCAGGAGGCGCAGGGGACTTTTCAGGAGTCTGGCCAGCAGGCAGCCCAGCAGATTGCTGCCTATGCAGAGCTGTGGCGGCAGGAGCTGGGACTTGCGGCGCTGCCCCTTTATGCGGCCCTGGGCGGCGGGGAGCCTTTGGGCCAGGAGCTCCAGCCCCTGCTCCAGAAACGGGGGCTGCTGCGGCCTCTGCCGGGCCTGGACAAGGTTACGGTGGCAGAAGCCTATGCCAGGGGGGAAGAACTGCTTTCCCAGCCGGAAATCCTCTGCTCCCTGGGGGCGGCCAAACCCTGTCTCCACACGAGAAAGCTGTCCCTCCACCGGACTGCGGGAGCCCAGCCGTCCCTGGGGCGGCTGTCCCAGAAACGGGGGTTTACCCTGCTTTGGGGTCTGGGCTTTTGCGGCTTGTTTTTTTGCCAGCTGCTGCGGCTGGGCACTGCCTGGCGGCTGGGAGAAACCCAAAGGCATTTGGCGGCCCTGGCACCCTGGGAAGCCCAGTGGCAGACCAGCCTGAGCCGCAAGGCGGACCTGGAGGCCCGGAGCCAGCTCCGGCAGAAGGTGCAGCAAAAACAGCTGCCCTGGGCTGGACTATTGGCCCTTTTGGGCAGCCTGGTGCCGGCGGACTGCTGGGTAACCCGGGTGACCCAGGAAGGGGACGGGGAAGCGGTGCAGGCGCCTGGGGTGGTGCTGGAAGGCCGGACCCTGGAGAAAAACAGCGTCCTCAGGCTGGTGGACCTGCTCCAGCATCAGCCCGGCATCAGCGACGCCCAGCTGGAACGACTGGAGGAAGACGGGGCCAAGGACCGGACGGCGGGTTTCCGGATCCGGCTTCAGCTGAAGGGAGGCGGCAGCTATGCTGGCTAACCTGAAACGGGACCCCAAAATCCGACTGGCCCTGCACCTGTGCCTATGGCTGGCCTTCCTGGTTTTGGCCTTTCGCCCGGCCCTGACCCAGCTTCGGCTGGAGCGGCATAAGCTGCTGGGCCTGGAGGAGCGGCAGCGGCAGCTGGTGCTTTTTGCCAAACGGTATGACCCTGGAACAGCCGCCCAGACGGAAGAGCAGTGGCAGCAGCTGCGCCGGCAGGTGCCGGACCAGGTGACCCGGGAAGAAGCCGTCAGCCGGCTGGAAGCCCTGTGCCGGGAAAGCGGGGTGCGTCTGCTTTCTCTGGAAGCCCAGGCTCCCGGCCGGGAAGCGGGGGGAACGTACCTGCCCCTGTCCCTGGCTCTGGAGGGGGATTACACCCAATTGCTGTTGTTCCACCAGCTGTGGGAGCAGGAACCTGGCACTTTTCAATGGACAGAATCTAGCACAGAGTGGAAAAATCGTAACAGTATGTTAAATTTTCATGGAAAATTAAAAATTTTTGCTACAAAAAATGGCCAAAAATCCTAAAATTTCCGTTCTTCCAGTTGACCTCCCCGAAAATTAATGAGATAATATTTAGTGCAACGGTTATGAACAGAGTTTATCTAGTTGTTCAATCATTGAGGGGAGGAACTATCATGACCATTAGTTGTGTAGCACCGCATACACACGGAAAGACAAGTGTAGACAGAATTTTCGGAGCCAGCGAAGCAGCCCAAAAGAGAATCAAAGAAATCGGTGCTGACGCAGTGACCAATGCCACCATTGGCGCTATTATGGACGATGATGAAAAATTCGCAGTACTGCCCACCGTCAGCAAGGTGTTCAGAAGCCTGGAAGACGGCCAGTACTTCAGATATGCTCCCATTATGGGGCTTCCAGAATTCCTGGATCTGGTGCAGGACGCCTGCTTTGGCGAGTCCCGCCCCGAAGGCTATACCGCAGCCCTGGCCACGGCCGGCGGCACCGGTGCCATCCACCATTCCATCTGGAACTATACGGAAGTGGGCGACCAGGTAATTACCGCTGAATGGTACTGGGGTGCCTACAACACCATCTGCCGGGACATGGATCGGGAACTGGTAACGTATCCCATGCTGACCCCGGACGATAAGTACTTCAACCTGCCGGCCCTGACCGAAACGGTCCACAAGGTGCTGGCCCGCCAGGACCGGGTACTGGTCATCATCAACACCCCGGCCCACAACCCCACCGGTTTCAGCCTGACGCCTGAAGACGTGGAAAATGTCCTCAATATGCTGAAGGAAGAACTGAAGGGCACCAACAAGACTGCTACCCTGTGCCTGGACGTAGCCTATATCGACTATGCCGGCGAACGGGAAGAAGTCCGCAAAATCTTCAAGAAGCTGTCCAACCTGCCCAAGAACATCTTCGGCCTGGTTGCCTACAGCATGTCCAAGAGCTTTACCATGTACGGCGAGCGCTGCGGCGCCCTGCTGGGGGTAACCTCCGACAAGGAACAGATCCAACAGTTCCTGGACGTAAACAAAAATACCGGCCGCTCCACCTGGTCCAACATCAACCGGGGAGCTATGGAAACCCTGCAGATCATCTACAAGGACCCTGAACTGCTGGACAAGGTACAGCAGGAAAGAGCCTACTATTACAAGATGGTACAGGCTAGAGGTGACCTGTTCACCAAGGAAGCCAAGGAATGCGGCCTGAATATTGTGCCCTACATCTCCGGTTTCTTCCTGTCCATTCCGGCAAAGGATTCCATGAAGGTCTGCGAAAAACTGCATGAAGTCAACGTATTCTGCGTGCCTTTGGCTGCAGGCGTGCGTGTAGCCCTGTGCGGCATTTCCCTGAACAAGGTAAAGGGTCTGGCTGCCAAAATCAAGGCTGCCATGGATGCAGTAGGAGAATAAACAGAAATGGATTGGCTGCCGGACCTCGGCAGCCAATTTTTCTTGTATACAATATTCAATATAGACTTAGCACGAGAAACCATCAGCAAAGGAGAGGTTGCAGTATGTATATCTATGGACCGGGTGGGGAGAAAAGATCCTACGCGGATCGAACCCCGCTTGTGGAAATGGCCAAGGACTTTCAAAGCCAATACCAGGCGCCCATTGCGGTGGGTGTAGTCAATGGAGAAGCTGTGCCTCTCCAGCTCTGTCCCCACAACGGGGACCGGGTGGGCTTTTTGGATTTGGATTCTGCCGAAGGGTATAAGGCCTACATCAGCACCTTTTTGTTTGCCCTGATTACTGCCATGAAGAAGCTGCGGCCGGAAGTGCGGCTGGAGGTGGAAAACACCTTTGGCAATGCCCTTTTCTGCGATATCAAGAACCGGATTGTACTGAGCAAGTACGACCTGGCGGACGTGACCGGCTTTATGGAACAGATGATCCGGGAACGGGTACCGGTGGAAGTGACCCAGATTGCCAAGGACGATGCCTGGCCCTATGTGAAGCCCCGGTTTTACGAAGATCAGGCGCCGCTTTTGGCAGCCCTGCCGGCGGATTACAAAATCAATATTTACCAGCTGGGCCGGGAAAATGCCTACTTTGTAGGTCCCCTGCTGCCGGATTTGGGGTACCTGAAGAAGTTTGAACTGCTGCGGATGGGGCCTGGTATCCTGCTGCGCTATGGTAAGCGGGGCCAATACAATCATCTGAAGCCCTTTAAGGAGCGGCAGAAACTGGCCTCCGTCTATGCCCAGGCAGAAAAGATGGGCCAGGTGATGCACTGCCCCACGGTGGCGGCCTTGAACCAGTACATTACCCGGGGCGACAGCCGGGGGATTATCCAGATGTGCGAGGCCCAGCACGAAAAGAAGATTGCCCAGATTGCGGATGTGATTGCGGACCAGGAAGACCGGGACATCAAACTGGTGCTCATTGCCGGGCCGTCTTCCTCCGGGAAGACCACCTTTGCCCAGCGGCTAGCGGTCCAGATGCGGGTCAACGGCCTGCGGCCCATCCCCATTTCCCTGGACAACTATTTTAAGGAACGCAAAGATACGCCGCTGCTGCCCGATGGCAGCTACGACTATGAATCCATCAATGCCCTGGACCTGGACCTGTTCAACTACGATTTGGAACAGCTGCTGAAGGGCAAAACGGTGGAAATTCCCCATTACAGTTTCAAATCCGGCAAACGGGAGTTCCGGGGCCAGAAAGAACAACTGGGCAGCGATGGGGTGCTGGTTGTGGAGGGTATACACGGACTGAACGAAAAGCTCTCTAGTCACGTCTCAGCGAAACACAAATTAAAAATTTATATTAGTGCCTTGACACCATTGTCATTTGACGATTATAATCGTATACCAACAACGGATATGCGGCTTCTGCGCCGAATGGTCCGGGATTCCCAATTCCGGTCCCACAATGCCCTGCAAACCTTGCAGAATTGGCCGAAAGTTCGGGCGGGAGAAGAAAAGTACATATTTCCTTTCAGTGAGGAGGCGGACATTATGTTCAACACCACGCTGATTTACGAACTGGCCGTGCTGAAAAAATATGCCCAGCCTCTCTTGGCCAAGATTACCCCGGATAAACCGGAGTACACCGTAGCCAAGAATTTGATGGATATGTTAAGTATCGTTGAATCCATTGATGACGAGGCCATTCCCAACAACTCAATTATCCGTGAGTTCATTGGTCACTCCATTTTTGGTGACCTATTATAGGAGGTCTTGCTATGTATATTTCTCAAAGATCACTGAACATCCCTACCTCTCCCATCCGGAAACTGGCACCCATTGCCAACCGGGCGGAGAAAGCCGGCCGCAAAATCTACCATCTGAACATTGGCCAGCCGGATATTGCTACGCCGGAAAGCTTCTATGAAGGGGTTGCCGCCTGCCATCCCAAGGTATTGGCTTATGCCAAGAGCCAGGGGGACGAGAACCTGATCAAAGCTATCCAGAAGTACTATGAAGGCTGGAATATCCACTTTGACTTTGACGATATCTACATCACCAACGGGGGCAGCGAAGCCCTGGCCTTTGCGGTGATGACCACCTGCGATCCCGGGGACAACATTGTGATGTTTGAGCCCTTCTACGCCAACTACAAGAGCTTTGTAGGCGCCTATAACGTGGAAATCAACGGGGTGCCCGCAGATCCTGCCACCGGCTACCGGATGCCCAGCCGGGAACAGATTGAAGCGGCCATTAACGACCGGACCCGGGCCATTCTGATTACCCATCCCGGCAATCCCACCGGCGTCATTTACAACGCCGAAGAAATGAAACGGCTGTCGGACATTGTCCTGGAACACGACCTGACCCTGATTGCCGATGAAGTGTACCGGGAATTTGTCTACGACGGGGACTACACCAGTTTTGCTTCCCTGCCGGAACTGAACGATAACCTGGTGCTCATCGATTCTGTATCCAAGCGGTACTCTGCCTGCGGCGCCAGAAGCGGCTGCGTGATTACCCGGAACAAGGCCCTCCAGGCAGAACTGTTAAAGAGCTGCCAGGCTCGGCTGGCTTGTCCAGAACTGGAAATGGCCGGTGCGGCTGCTCTCTACAGCACGCCCAAGTCCTATTGGGCTGACGTGAAGGCGGAATACACCAAACGGCGGGATACCATCAAAGCTGCCCTGGCAGCCATGCCCGGGGTGATTTTCTCCCAGCCCAAAGGCGCCTTCTACGTCATGGTGAAACTCCCGGTGGACAATACGGAAAGCTTCGCCAAATGGCTGCTGGAAGACTTTTCCATTGACAACGAAACGGTCATGATTACCCCCGGCAGCGGCTTCTACGCCTCCAACCCGAACCTGGGTGTGGATGAAGCCCGGCTGGCCTATGTGCTGAACTGCCAGGACCTGGAAAAGGCCATGCACATTCTGGCCGAAGGCCTGAAACAATATCCGGGCCGGACCCTCTAAGGTAAGCAAGCGTTTGACTCTTGCACGGAAAAGAATTACAATAAAATAGAAATTGGGGAAGAACAACGATAGCTGCACAGGGTTTGCATCGTCGTTGTTCTTCTTTTTGTATATGGGAAAGAAAGGATCTGATTGTATGCGTCAATCGAAAAAGCTGCTTTCGGCAGCCCTTGTCTGCGGCATCCTGGCGGGTGCCTCCTGTTATGCACCGGCAGCCGTTTGGGCGGCCGATACCCAAAAGCCTTCGGCAGCAGCCGTGAAAACCGGGACTGAGGCCCAGAAAACCTACGACCTGACCTTCCACCCGGAAAAGGGCATCCGGGAAAGCAAAACCTACCAGAACCAGCAGGTGGACTACTACGCCTACCGGAATATTGTCTATGTCAGCAAACCGAAAAATGTGGAATACGAAAGTATGAATCTGTTTGTGCCCGCTGCTTACCTGGAGGGCAAAAGCGTCAACGGCTACACCGCCCAGACAGCGCCTATTTTCCTGCCCAACAAGGTGGGGGGCTATATGCCCGGTACCGCCGATGAACCCCAGGAAAAGGACCGGATGAGCGGGGGTCCCAACGCTGCCCTGGTGGCCCTGTCCAAAGGGTACGTGGTGGCTGCCCCGGCCATTCGGGGCCGTACCACCCAGGGCGCGGACGGCGCCTATGTGGGCAAGGCACCGGCCTTGATTGTGGACTACAAGGCGGCGGTCCGCTACCTGCGCCACAACCAGCTGCGGCTGCCCGCCGGCAATACGGAGCGGATCATTTCCAACGGCACCAGCGCCGGGGGCGCCCTGTCCGCCCTGCTGGGGGCCACCGGCAACAGCAAGGATTATGAGGCGGCCCTGAAGGAAATCGGCGCCGCAGAAGAACGGGACGATATCTACGCTTCCAGTGACTATTGCCCCATTACCAACCTGTCCCATGCAGATATGGCCTACGAATGGGTCTTTAACGGGGTGAATTTCTACCACCAGAACAAAATGCCCGGCGGGCTCCCAGGCATGCCCGGGGCCCAGGGAATGCCCCAAGGTGCTCCCAAAGCTGCTGCCGCTTCCCAAAAGGGCGCAGCCGCAGGCCGGCCGGAGAATGCGCCCCAGGAAACCCAAAGCGTCCAGGTCATGAGCAAATTGGAGCAGGAAACCTCTGACGACCTGAAGAAACTGTTCCCGGCCTACGTGAACAGTCTGGGGCTCAAGGACCCCAGCGGCAGGCTGCTGACCCTGGATAAGAAGGGGCAGGGCAGCTTTGCCGATTACATCAAGTCCGTGTATTTGGCTTCCGCCCAGACAGCCCTGGCTGCAGGGCAGGATCTGTCCGGTCTGGATTGGCTGACCATCCAAAACGGCAAGGCTGTGGCTATGGACCTGGGCAAATATGCCGTGTACGCTACCCGACTGAAGGCGGCTCCGGCTTTTGACAAGCTGGACGGCACTTCCGGGGAAAACGATGAATTCGGTACCAGCAGCAATGTACCCCGGCACTTTACGGAGTATTCCCTGAAGCACCGGACGGACAAAAACGGCCTGGCACCGGCGGAGGATATCAAACTCCTGAGCCCTCTGGCCTATATCGGCAAACGGGGCGTTACCGTGGCACCCCATTGGCGGATCCGCCACGGCAGCGTGGACCGGGATACGGCCATTGCCATTCCCGCCATTTTGGCCCTGAAACTGCAAAATACCGGGGCTGACGTGAACTTTGCTGCCGTCTGGGGCAAGGGCCACGCCGGGGATTACGACCTGGACCAGCTTTTTGCCTGGATGGACAGTATTTGCCATTAAGGCTTTGCAGGGCGCTGGCGAATAAAAAGTGAAATGCGGGAAGGGGCTGTGAAAAAATGAGTATTCATTTTTCCACAGCCCCTTCTTTAGCATTCATTTGTTTTAGCTATATCCGAACATCAAAATCTTCTCAGCCAATCGCTTTTGTTTGGTTAAACTTTCTCAGTCAGCCCTACAGGCTGACAGCCCCTTCACGCTTGAAGGGGCCAGTCTTAGGCTTATACGAGTCATGTGCAAAACGGGGTTAGAGATGAAATTACGGTATGTAAATAGTAGTACTATCTTTCTCTTTCACTTGACCAGTAGAGCTCTAGAACGCTTCCTGCAAGAGTGTAGGAAGTGCCGCCGTAGGCGACGATAGAAGTTTCATTTTTTCACAGCCCCTTCTTTTTCTTGCAGGCCGTAGGGGAAGGACTGTGAAATTTTCACGAGAAACGGACAATTTATGCTTTTCTGCTTTACCGAAGCCCCTGCCATACGGTATAATAAAAGATACGATTGTATGCGTAGTACCTTGCTTTGTCCCCGCCACGGGGCGGGGAAAGTTTTGCAAAAAAGGTAAATAGCGAGAGGAGATGACACAATGGCAGCTGGTTTTGCCCAATTGAAAGTGAATCCGGAGATGGTAGAGAAGCTCCACAAGACGGGGAAGGATATCCCCACGCCTGTCCAGGAGCGGGCCATACCGGCCCTGCTGGCCGGGAGGGACGTAATTGCCCGGGCCCAGACGGGGGTGGGAAAAACCCTTTCCTTTGTGATTCCCCTGTTTGATAAAGTGGTGCCGGAAAAGGAATACGTCCAGGCGCTGATTTTGTCTCCCACCCGGGAGCTGGCCCAGCAGACCGCTGGGGAAATCCGCAAGCTCACCGGCGATACGGGAATCCATACCCTGCTGGTCAGCGGGGGACGGGATTTTGAAGAAGAAAAACGGAAGATTTCCACCAAGGCCCAGGTTCTGGTAGGAACGCCCGGCCGCCTTTTGGACCATCTGCGCAAGGGCAACACCAGCCTGGGCGGGGTGGTGTATCTGGTGCTTGACGAAGTGGACGAAATGCTCCGCCAGGGCTTTGGGGACGATATTGAGACCATCCTGTCCCTGCTGCCCCAGCAGCACCAGTCCATGATGTGTTCCGCTACCCTGGACGAGGAAGTGCGGAAGCTGGGCCGGAAGATTACCACCAACCCCCTGCTGATTGACATTGCCCCCAAACAGGCTACGGCGGACACCATCCAGCAGATTTGCATCAAGGTCAACGAAGACCACAAGCAGGAGGCCCTGGCCACCCTGATCCACCGGTACAACCCCTACCTGATGCTGGTGTTCTGCGCCAGCAAGGAACGGGCCATTGCCCTTAGCGACTGGCTCTACGGGGAAGGCTTCAACGTGGACGTGCTCCACGGGGATATGTCCCAGGCCAAGCGCCGGACCGTGATGGAAAACTTCCGGAAGGCCAAGCTCCAGATTCTGGTGGCCAGCGATATTGCTGCCCGGGGCCTGGACGTGGAAGGCATCACCCAGGTGGTGAACTACGACATTCCCCACGATGCGGACTGGTATGTGCACCGCATTGGACGGACAGGCCGGGCCGGTAACGAAGGCATGGCCATTACCTTCTACACCGCGGACGAAACCCGTTGGCTCCAAAACCTGGAGCAGAAACTGAACATCACCCTGGAGCGCCAGAACCTGGCAGGGGAAACCGTGCGCCGGACCATGAAGCCGGTGCGCCCCAAGAAGAAACACGTGCCCAGCCGGGGCAAAAACGCCGTGGGCCCCAACAAACGGGGTACCAAGTACGCGGAAGCCTCCCGGAAACAGAAGAATAAAAAGAAATAACACTTTCTGCTGAAATCAGCGGATTTGCGTGGTATAATGAAAAACATTGTAGGGAAAACGATGGGAAGAGGTGTCGGCAATGAGTGAAATTCGTGTAAGATTTGCCCCCAGTCCTACGGGGTATCTGCATATCGGTGGTGCCAGAACGGCACTGTTCAACTGGCTGTTTGCCAAAAGCCAAGGCGGGAAATTGATCCTGCGTATTGAAGATACGGATATTGAACGGTTAAAGGAAGATTCCGTTTCCCAGATTCTTACCAGCCTGAAGTGGCTGGGCCTGTCCTGGGATGAAGGCCCGGAAGTGGGCGGGGACTACGGTCCCTATTACCAGTCCGAACGGCTGGATATCTACCGGAAAATCTGCCAGGAACTGGTGGACAGCGGCAAAGCCTACTACTGCTTCTGCTCGGCAGAAGACCTGGAAAAACAGCGGGAAAAACAAAGAGCCCTGAAGCAGCCCTTCCATTATGCCCGCACCTGCCGGGATATTCCCCCGGAAGAAGCCAAAAAGCGGGTGGAAGCCGGCGAAAAGTACTCTGTTCGGATTAAGCTGCCGGCCAGCGGCCCCATTACCGTCCATGACATGATTCACGGGGACGTAACCTTCGATTTCAACCAATTCGATGATTTCGTCATCATGAAAACCAATGGTATCCCCACCTACAACTTTGCTGTAGTGGTGGACGACCATATGATGCATATTACCCACGTACTGCGGGCGGAAGAACATTTGTCCAACACCCCCAAGCAGATCGTGCTGTACGAAGCTCTGGGCTACGAAGTACCCCAGTTTGGACATATGCCCATGATCCTGGCTCCCGACCGGAGCAAGCTCAGCAAGCGCCACGGCGCTACCAGCGTAGAGGAATTCCGGGATAAAGGCTATGTCCATCAGGCCATCATCAACTACTTGACCCTGCTGGGCTGGGCCCCTGGCAATGACCAGGAAATCTTCACCCTGGAAGATACCGTAAAGGCTTTTGACTTCAGCAAAATGTCCAAGAAGGCTGCCGTCTACGACGTGAAGAAGCTGACCTGGCTTAACGGCCAGTACCTGTCCTCCCTGCCCCTGCGGGAGATTGCCGATGCTTCCGTGCCCTTCTTCAAGAAGGCCGGCCTCATTGACGACAACTACCTGCCGGCCCACCAGGAATACTTCGACCATCTGGTGGATGTAGTTCGGGTGCGGGTGAAGACCCTGGAAGAAGTGGCGGACGCTTCTGCTTACTTCTTTAAGGACGTGGAAAGCTACGATGAAAAGGGCGCAGCCAAGTTCTTTAAGCCCGAAGCCGCAGAGCTGCTGCAAAAATGCTATGACGCCCTGGCTGCCCTGGAAGTCTTTGACCTGAAGACCACGGAAGATGCCTACAACAAACTGGCGGAAGACCTGGGCCTGTCCCTGGGCAAGGTAATCCATCCCACCCGTTTGGCCCTGACCGGCCGGACCTTCAGCCCCGGTATGTTTGACGTCATGGTGCTCCTGGGCAAGGAAAAGACCCTGGCCCGGCTGCAGCAGGCCATTGCCTACATCAAAAAGGCGTAAAAAATTTCTAAAAATGTTAAAAAAGATACTTTTTCCCTTTGACAAGTATCTAAATAATGTTTATAATATATGGGTATCACTTTGAGACCGTGCCGTTAGCCCCGGCAGCCTCCCAAAGAGTCATCACCGGATACGCTAAAGTAAAAGCTTTATAGGAGGAATAAGGATGAAAACATACATGGCAACCCCGTCTACCATTGAACGCAAATGGTATGTAGTGGATGCCACCGATAAGACTTTGGGCCGTCTGGCTGCTGAAGTTGCTAAGGTGCTCCGCGGTAAACATAAACCTACCTTTACCCCGCATATGGATACTGGTGACAACGTCATCGTTATCAATGCTGCTAAAGTGAGACTGACCGGTAAAAAACTGGTTCAAAAAATCTACTTCCGTCATTCCGGTTATCTGGGCGGTGACAAGTATACGAAAGCCGGCGAACTGCTGGAAAAGGATCCTGCAAAGATGGTTGAAATGGCTATCCGCGGCATGGTTCCCCACAATCGTCTGGGCAATCAAATCATTAAAAAACTGCATGTATACGCTGGTTCTGAACATCCTCATGCTGCACAAAAGCCTGAAGATTTGACCATCGATATTCGCTAAGAGGAGAGGAGAACTAGAAAATGGCAAAAGTTACCTATAATGCAACTGGCAGCCGCAAGAGCTCTGTTGCTCGCGTTCGCCTTGTTCCGGGCGAAGGCAAGATCGAAATCAACGGCCGTGAATTGAGCCAATATTTTGGCCTGAAGACCCTGGAACTGGTGGTTCGTCAACCGCTGGATACCACGGAAACCCTGGGCAAATACGATGTTATCGCTAACGTAGTTGGCGGCGGCATTGCTGGCCAGGCTGGTGCAATCCGTCATGGTATTGCCCGTGCCCTGCTGAAAGTGGATGCTGACTTCCGTCCCCTGCTGAAAAAAGCTGGTCTGCTGACCAGAGATCCTCGGGAAAAAGAACGCCGCAAATACGGCTTGAAGAAAGCTCGTAAGGCTTCCCAGTTCTCTAAAAGATAATTTTGGGTCCCCTGCGGACCTATCCAAAACCAGGTACATTCCCAAAGAATGTACCTGGTTTTTTGATGCGCAAAAACGCTTGTGCGGACAAACAAAAGCCGCACTGCCTGGGCAATAAGAGCAGTGCGGCCACGAAGGAAGCTGGGGAACCTGCGCCTGACGAGGGTTGCAGGCTGCAGGGGTTTCCCCGATTTGACACAGCCGCCTTCTACAGTCAGAAGGGGTTTGTGATACCTTGATTATAAAGGCTGCTGCGGCCCTTCGTCAATCACCGATGGTGGGGTGTGTTTCCACGGAGCCTGGTAATTCAAAATTTGTAGAAAGGATACACGGGGAACCGTGGCCTCATGTATAGACTGTCCATTTTTCCCGACTTTCCTGCAACGGGTCGTCCTTTACTTTGGAAGAAAAACGGTGTATTCTGAAGTAAGAAAGCAGATGGGGGAGGGATGGGCTGATGAAGGCGAAACCTAAACGGATTCTGTTTTACGATTCCGATAAAACGGACTATATGGTGGAAATGGACAACCATTGGTATTATTTAGTCATGCTGGGTGCAAAAAGAATACTTGTTTATGAGCAGCCTTTAAGCTATGTTAATCACCAGCCTTATATTGAAGTGCCCAAAAAGACCAGTGATATTCCGCTGGAAGTAAGGAAAAATCTGTTAGAAGGGATTAAAACATTCCCTTACCATGTAGGTTTGCCTGCTATCCTTGATGGAAAATTCAACGAAAATTTCTCTAACCCATGGCTTGCAATGGGAAGAAAAATTCTCGAAGAATTACCAGGCGTCCCCTTCAATCTGGACGAATAGCCGAACTTCCCCAAGCCCTAAAAAGGGAGGAAGCAAAGATGCGTAAAAATAGCAATTTGACTCAACCGTTTATTGGAGTCCCAGTGAGCCCACAGCAATGCAAAGATTGCATTTTTAGACGGCCTGATCGAGATTATGATGTCAAAGACTGCTTAAAGTATAAAACCATAAAACCCTGGGGAGTTATGGAAAACAAAGAGAAATGTAAAGAATACAAAAAAGAATAGCCGAGAATCCCGAGACTCAAAAAATACAGCATGTTTGCAAGTCAAATAAGGAGGGCTGGCGCATGAAGGCGAAACCTAACAAAATCCTTTTCTATACGTCAGACGGAGACGACTATATGGTGGAAATGGACAACCATTGGTATTACTTGGTGCGTTTGTTTTTTCGGGAAATCAGGGTTTTTCGGCAACCTTACAGTTACTTGAATCACATTACCTATGTGATAGTTCCGAAAAAAACGACTGATATTCCTTTGGAAAAAAGAAAAGCCATAGCGGAGGGATTGAAGACGTTTCCAGGAAAGTATGCTATTGGAAGCGATAAACGTCGTTTTCCACCTGATGGTTTTAAGGAAGACCTGAAAAATAAAGTGTGGGAATATCATAAAGAAACCATGGTTAATTCTCCAGGCGTCCCCTTCAATCTGGACGAATAGACGAGATTTCTGAGGCTTTAAAAAGGGAGGAAATACAGATGCGAGAATATAGTAATTTGACAGAGCCTTTTTATGGAGATCCATTAGATCCTAAGCAATGCAAGGATTGCGCCTACAAACGTCCTGATAGAGATTATGACGTAGGTACTTGCCTGAAGTATAAAATTTCGAAACCCGATGCAGTTATGGAGAATACGGGAAAATGTAAGAAATACAAAAAGGAATAACCGAGTTTCTCCAAACCCTAAAATGGGAGGAATTAGAGATGCGTAAAGATAGCAATTTAACGCAACCATTTGTTGGTTTTCTGCTGAAGCCAGAGCAATGTAAAGATTGCGTATATAGGAGACGAGATAGAAACTATACAGTAGGAGATTGCTTAAAGTATAAGCCTTTTAAACCCTGGGGAGTCATGCATAATAAGGAAAAATGTAAGGAATACAAAAAAGAATAGCCGAGCTTCCTCAGGCCCGAAAAAGAAAATAAAGCACCACCCCAAGACGAGCGAACGCTCGTCTTTTGTCGTTCCAGAAAATGTCCGGGAGGTTTGGAAAGTACTGCCCGGCTAACGGGCCTAGGGGCTTAGGGGCTGCAGCTGGCTTCCCGGGCTGTTTCAGGGCAAAAAAATACCGCCCAGCTGCGCAGTAGCTAAGCGGTCATCGCCAATAGACGTCCGGAAGGCGATGCAATCCTATAAGTTAGGTCAAGTAAAAAAACAAACGATAGCGATGGCACCAGATACCCCATCTGGTGTCCTAAAAGCTTACCCAAAAGCTTTTTTCGTTCATGCCCAGGTCGGGTGAATATACCGATACGATTTTGCCATGTGCACGGACTTTTTTTACCACTCTG
>NZ_QRMX01000017.1:0-29972 GCF_003472805.1 Acidaminococcus sp. AM05-11
GATGTCACCGAAGGTGACAGAGAGTGGATTCCCCAGGCCAGCACACTTCAGGTCCATTGACCGCACTACTTACAGTCGTCTTGTCAACGTCGCATTCACTGCCACGCCCCGCTGCTTGCCTGCCCAGCCCATCAGGCGCACATCGCCGCCCCAGGGGGTTTCTTTGGTAGGCTCAGCCTTCCAGCCCAGTTCCAGCAGTGCGCTGGAGCCCTTGCTGTCCGGAGATGCCGTGGCAAAGGTTTTGTACGTAGCCCGGGCCGTGCTGTCGAACTCGTAATCCCAGGCCAGCCCTGCGTAGTAGGACTGGTTCTGCCAGTAGTTGTGGGTCCACCGTGCCCCCAGCCGGGTCCGGTAGGAATCCACCGCATCCAGGTTGTAGATGCCTGTGCCCTGACTGCTGTGGACCGCAACCTGGTCGCTGCCCAAATGGGTGTAGTAGAAGCGGCCATATACATCTACGCTGTTCTTGTCGTCGGTTTTGTAGAGCCGCCCTGCACCCAGGGTCGCTGCTGCATACCGGGAATTGGTGTCATACGTTGCATAGTGCCCTGCGATTACGCCCCGGAAGTCACCGTCCAGGGTGCCTACCCGCAGGTTACCCTGGTAGTACACCCCGTTATCCAGGTCACGCCGCAGGAGCAGCCCTACGCCGCCGTAGTGCTGGTCCCCGTCGCCTCGGGCACCGTTGTCCAGGTGCGCCGCATAGCTGCTCTTGCCATATTCCGCAAAGGGAATGATGGTATCCGTAGAGTTGGCATTCTTCACCTGCCGTACCAGCCCCAGATTCCCTGCATACCCGTTGGTATCCACATAGGATCCAGTATCGATGGTCAGGTGGTTGGCCCCCATGACTGCGTAGGGCGTAAAGCTGCCCTTTTCCTCGTCCTGGGTCTTGCCCGCTGCCGAAACCGCCGCCGTGTAGGCGCTGTCCATGGCCACATCGGAGCCGTTGCCGATGGTGCGCACCGCAGCCACCCGCTGTTCAGGGATCAGCTTGGTGTCCGGGTTCAAGGTCGGCACGCTGTCCGCAGGAATCCCAACCACAACCTTGTTGTTATCCTCTGCCCAGATGCTTACCTTGTTTTGCACGAAACCAGCGTCCGTGACCACATCTCTGCCCGGGATCATGCTCAGGGTTGTCCCTGCAGCAGGAACCCCCTGGGCATTCGTAATCAGATTGATTACCTGCCCCTTGCCGAGCTTGGCAGCGTCATCTACCCCGGCCTGGACCACAGCACCGCTTACGTCCGCCGTGCCCGTTACCAGCAGCATGGTATCTCCAGCCACTGCATTTCCCGGCACGTTGAAGTTCAGCGCTTGGAAGCTGCCCACGTTGGCCACGCTGTTGCCTACAGTGTATACATTCAGGGTATTACCTTTGCTCTCTACAGAACTGACGCCGCCGTACAGGCCTACGTCACTGCCTACCAGAGTTCCATACAGGTTCACAATGTTGTCATTAGCCGCGCCGGACTGGGACTCGCCGCCCGTGATATTTCCCGTGACGGTGCCGCCATAGTAGTTGACGGTGTTGCCCGAAGCATTGCCGCTGTTGTACGTAGTAGTCGTCGTGGTGGTGGTCGTGTCTTCTTCCAAAGCAGCCACGCTCATGACTGTTGCTTCTGTCATGATGATTTCGGAATCATCGCCAGAGTCATCGGAATCATCTTCTGTTTCCGTTACGTCCGCTGCGTAGCCACCCCAGACATTGCCGATGGTGCCGCCCGTGATCGTCACCGTATTTCCTGTGGCTGTGATAACGGCAGCGGGGCTGGTCAGCAGTGAAGCATATGGGCTGCTTCCCATGCTGGCAGTATCCACTCCCAGGGCCGCGGCATCTTCTTCACTCAGGGTACCTGCTGCGCCGCCATAGACGGAGGCTGCACTGCCGCCCGTAACGTTCACCGTATTGTCCGACGCTGTTCCTGTCAGGGTATAGCCGCCTAAGAGAACCTCGGCCTTGCTGTCAGAGAGGAGGACGCTGTTTTTCGAAACCGTTCCCATTTCAGAAAGACCGCCGGCTGCCAGGGCTGCTGCAGAGTCAGCATTGAGAGAGACCATATTCTGGCTGGTCGTCCCCTGCGTGGTAAAGCCGCCGATCACTACGCCTTCCACGGTACTTCCCTTAAGCGTCACAATGTTTTTGCTGGCTGTTTCATTGGCTGAAATAGTGAGAGCGGAGAAATCAAAGCCTGACTCCCCGTCGCTAGCGTCTTCTATTGAGACAGCAGCGCTGCCGCCCATTACATCCCCGGAAACGGTGCTGTCTGTCAGGGTTACCGTATTGCCGCTGGCTGTGGCAGAAACGGTCAGCTTACCCGACGGAGCTGCTAAAGCCTCGGTCTCTTCTTCACTGCCTGTCAATTTCGGCATGATCATCAGGTATTCAGAAGCAACGCCGCCTTCGACCATTTCTGCTGTGCTGCGCGTCAGGGAAACTGTATTTTGATTGGATATAACGGCAGCTTCATAAGCAAGATTCGTCGTATCGGAAGACAGGAAATCCCTTCCATCATTTATTACATAACCGCCAGCCACATCGATGGTTGGTCCCTCCGAGCCGCTGGAGACTGAGTTCGTCACTACGGAATCTGTCAGTGTCACCTTGTTTCCACTGGCACTTGTGGAGACAGTCCCGTCTGCCAGGGTTACAGGCACTGGGCTCATGGACCATGTGAGTACGCTGCCGCCAATGACGCCCGGCATGCTTGAAGAACGTATCATCTGACTATTGATTGTCACATGATCGAGGGCTACGGTATTATTATCCGCATTGCCGTTTTGGGTAGTTCCGCCATTTACACCTTCCCCAACCAGTTCCAGATTCGTCGTGACCGTATCATTTCCTGTGAGAGCCGCCCCGGTAATGGAGACCTGGTTGCCGCTGGCATCGCCATAGTTCGTCCAGCCGCCATACACGCTGCCATAGTAGCCCAGCTGCGTTGTATCGGAATAGGTAATAGATACCTCATTGCCATTCGTATGATACGGAACAGCGGCTGTACCGCCGACGGCATAACCACCATAGACATAGGGCGAGAAAACATATCCGGTTATATCCGCATCAGTTTCATTCCCCGCAGGTTCTTCAATGAGTACCTGATTGTAGCTGGCGCCGCCTGTGGTATCCGCCGTGCTGGTGGACGCCGTTTGGCTGGTCTCCGCAAGGCTTTCCGTCGCATAGGTGATATAGGAATTGTTGCTGGAAGAAACCCCGGCATAGCCGCCATACACGTTTGAACTTGTTTGCGTACCTTTCAGGATGACGCTGTTATGGTTGGCGTTGTTGATATAGACCGCATCGACTGAAGAAGAGGCGGCAGCGAAGGAAGTGAGGACTATGTCACTTTCGCTGGTACTTGCAACGTTTGTAGGGGGGCGCAGAATTGTGCTGCTGGAAGCGCTTCCTGCCAGGCCGCCGTAGATAGCCCCGGAAACGGTGCTGTTTGTCATTTCCACTTTGTTGCCGCTGGCCATCAGGGTGATGGTAGGCGAAGCATCTTCCAGAGAAGACAGATACGAGGTGGGAGCGCTGGTTTGGCCGCCGTAGATAGCCCCGGAAACGGTGCTGTTTGTCATTTCCACTTTGTTGCCGCTGGCCATCAAGGAAATGGTGGGTGAAGCACCTTCCAGAAAATACAGATCAAAGGCAGAAACGCCGGCATAGCCGCCGTAGACATCGCCTCCGATTTCCCCCGCTGACTCGCTCGTGCTTCCGATTGCACTGTCTGCAATCGTTACGGTGTTGTCATTGGCGCTGATGGACATGGCGGAGGTTCCTGTACTGGTATCCGCAGTATCTCCTGTCGCGACAGCCAAAAGACTGGTCAAATAGGTAGTGCCGCCGGAATTACTGGAAGCGCTTCCTGCCAGGCCGCCGAAGACACCGCCATCGATTGTGCTGCCCATAATCGTTACAATGTTGCCGCTGGCACTGGTGGCTATGGAATCTGCTTCTGTGCTGGTATCCGTTTCCGTGCTTTCGTCTACGGGAGCAACCACAAGGCTCGTAAACGCAGCTGCAGCAGCTACTTGACCGCCGCCTGAAGGGGCACTCCCCGCCTGGCCGCCGTAGACGGTGCCCGAGGAAGCGATCGTATCCAGTGTGACCGTATTGCCATCGGCATTGCCGGACCCGGTTTCCCCGCCGGTAATATCGCTGCGCACAGAGGTCAGGTACGTTGTTTCATCATCTTGCGTAACCTTTGTCCCTGTAATTTTCACCGTATTATCATTGGCATCGCCGTAATCCGTATAACCGCCGGTAACAGTAGAGACGCCATACTCCGCCTCCGCAGTATTGGAAATCTCCACGGTATTGCTGTTGGCATTAAGGGCCGGTGCACTACTAAAGCCCGACACATAGCCGCCATAGACCCCGGTACCGGAAGCGGACGTATCCGTCAGCTTGACCGTATTATGATTGGCCCCGGCAACAGCATCCACAGAAGCAGAAGTATCGCCATAGTATAGCATATAGCCGCCGTAGATATCCGAATTCTGGGCAGTACTATTCGACAGCGTTACTGTATTGCCGGAAGCGTTGGCACTAAAAGCCGGCGTACTCGTCGAAGTAGCCGCCTCGCTAGCTGCCAAAGCAGATTCCTCAGTCAATACATCAGTCGATACCGCATCGTATTCCTCATAGCCGCCGTAAATGCTGCTCTCGACAGCAGTACTATTAGTCAGCGTTACCGTATTGCCGGAAGCGCTGGCGGAGGAGCTTCCTGTGGCCACGAGACCGCCGTAAACTTCCCCATTGGCAACGCTGTTTGTCAATGAAACGGTATTTCCCGAAGCATTGACGCCAGAGGTAGTGTTAGACTCAACAAGGCCGCCGTAGATATCATCGCTGGCAAAGACTTGGGTCAGGGAAACCGTATTGGCGCTGGCATTACCGTAGGCTGCATTCCCGCCGTAAATCGTTCCTTCTACATCGATGGAAGGCAGCGTATTCGTGGGATTGCTTGCATCTCTCACAATCCCATTCCCTGTGAGAGTAACCTCATTGTTTTCTGCACTGCCTGACTCACTATTCCCGCCATAAATATTACCAGAAACGGTGAGCAGATTGTCCGTGTCTGTGGCAGTAGAAGTCAGGGATACCACGTTGCCATTGGCATTTCCTGTGGAACGCCCGCCGGTGATGTCTGCATAGGCTGCTTCCGTAGAGGCCGAAATCGTGACACGGTTGTTCGATGCGCTGTAAGCACTGGCACCGTCGCTGGGCTCTGTCAATGCCCGTGACTCGCCGCCCGTAACGGACTGGTTTTCCGTACTACTGGTAAGATCCGTCAAGGTCACCACATTATTGTCTGCAGCAGACGCTCCGCTCACCCCGCCTGTAATATCCAAGCTGTTGCCGTCAGGCACACTCAGGAAAGCCCCTGACAGCGTGACCTGGTTGTCCGATGCAGCGCCATTCATAGACGCACCGCCTGCAACACCCGCATAGCTGCTGGAAAACGTGACACTGGCTCCATCTGTTACGGAAAGCGTATTGTTCGATGCGTCTCCAGCCTCTGTCGTATAAGCGCCAGCCAAGATACCGGACGTTTTGCTGCCTCCGCTGACAGTCTCCCCTGCCAAAGTGACGGCTGTCCCTTCTCCGCTGATGGAAACGGTATTGCCGCTGGTGGAATTCGTGTACGTATTGCCGTACAGGCTTGTTAATGTCGTATCCGTCAGCGTCTGCTGCGTGCCACCGGTAGTTCCTACCGTAATCCCTGTAGGCGTTGCCGCCGTTTCCGCAAATACTGGAGCCGCATAAAGCCCCATGCCCAAAATACTGGACAAAATAATACTGGATAAAAGTCTCTCCTTTTTTAACATCATATTCTTCTCCCCATTGAAATTCATAGAAATCCGATTTTCGCCTCAACTTGTTCTTGTATGAAGTACAAATAAACTATGGATGCAGTCAATTTGCAAATACAAAAATTGTATTTGTTGTATAAACAGTGATAATTATATAGTATAACTACAAAATTGTCTATAGATTTTATAGGAATAATGAAACGTTAAATACTAAAATGCTATATTTATTAAAAAAGATACATTCTTTTTAAACCGGAGCACCCTGAGAATCTCTGTACCTTTCCCAATTCCCCTCTTTCTTATTTTTTCTAGCCCATTCTGAAAACCTACAGAACCCCTAAACTACCGTACTAGCCAGAACCCCACTCCCCCACTTTCCCCGCCAACCACTCCAGCACGCTTGTGAGAGCCAATTTTGCCAGCTGACCGATCGGTCTATACTCTGTGGACATTGGCTAAAAAATAACGGAGCACATGAAGGCCGTGAAAAAGAAAATGGATGCTGACGAAAGAAGGCGGATGGGCACATATAGGATTCCGTTCTTATTGTTCTTTATCGCCGTATCCTAATAAACTTCCTCAGTCAGCCCTACGTGCTGACAGCCCCTTCAACGCTTTGCGGCCGCATCCATACAGCCCACAAGTTTTCCCATGGATGTTTGGTCAATAAGGCCCATGCGATAGCTGCCTGCAAATCAAGTCCGAGGACGCAGCTGCGCAGCTAGCAGCGAACCGCTCAGGGGCCGGTCTTAGACCCATACTATTCATGTGCAAAACGGGTTTTGAGATAAAATTTAGGTATATAAATACCTGCACCACCCTTCTCTTTCACTTGACCAGTAGAGGCCTGGAACGCTTCCTGCAAACGTTGCGTTCGCGTCCAAACAGCGCTACAGTTTTTCCAAAAGCTGTTTGGTATACGCGAGCCATGCGACAGCCGTCCGGGAATCAAACCCGTAGGGTGCCGATGACCGGAATACGGCGAACCGCTCAGGAAGTGTCGCCGCAGGCGACGATAGAAGTTTCATTATTTCACACCACCGGATGAAGTTTACCTCAGCCTTTGCGGCCCCCGGCCGCTTGCCTTCCCGCAACAACACTCGTCTCCTCCATTTCGCCGTGTAAACGGCTGAAATGGGGGAGATGCGCCTATTCCAAAGCCATTAGAGGTGCAGAGGGGGCACGGAACTGCGGGAAGGTGCCTGACGTTAGGAAGGCGGATAGGGCTAAAGGGCAAATTGCTTTTCTTATCGTTGCCCTGAAATACCAATGTCAGTTTGCTAGGGTCCTCTGTTTTGAAACCCCATCCTTGCTTCGCCCAAGTACAAAATCGGGACCGGGATGGGGTTCCTATCCAAATTGCCGCGGAGCGGATATATATTCTAAAAAACACCTCCACAGTTTCGCAGAAACTGTGGAACGTCCTCCTTTTTCTTCAACACTGTCTGTAATTGCCTCACCCGCACCCCCGATTTCACGCAAAAAAGCAGGTCTCCAGAAGTTTCGTACTTCCGGAGACCTGCTTTTTACTTTCTTTCACATTTACAGTCGTCTTGTCAACGTCGCATTCACTGCCACGCCCCGCTGCTTGCCTGCCCAGCCCATCAGGCGCACATCGCCGCCCCAGGGGTTAGCTTTGGTAGGCTCAGCCTTCCAGCCCAGTTCCAGCAGAGCGCTGGAACCCTTGCTGTCCGGAGATGCCGTAGCAAAGGTGCTGTACGTGGCCCGGGCTGTGCTGTCGAACTCGTAATCCCAGGCCAACCCTGCGTAGTAGGACTGGTTCTGCCAGTAGTTGTGGGTCCACCGTGCCCCCAGCCGGGTCCGGTAGGAATCCACCGCATCCAGGTTGTAGGCACCTATGCCCTGACTGCTGTGGAGCTTAACCTGATCGCTGCCCAAATGGGTGTAGTAGAACCGGCCGTACACATCTACGCTGTTTCTGTCATCGGTCTTGTAGATCCGCCCTGCGCCCAGGGTTGCTGCTGCGTACCGGGCATCGGTATCATACGTTGCATAGTGCCCTGCGATTACACCCCGGAAGTCACCGTCCATGGTGCCCACCCGCAGGTTGCCCTGGTAGTACACCCCGTTATCCAGGTCACGCCGCAGGAGCAGCCCTACGCCGCCGTAGTGCTGGTCGCCGTCGCCCCGGGCACCGTTGTCCAGGTGCGCCGCATAGCTGCTCTTGCCGTATTCCGCAAAAGGAATGATGGTATCCGTAGAATTGGCGTTCCTCACCTGCCGTACCAGCCCCAGGTTCCCTGCATACCCATTGGTATCCACGTAAGAACCGGTGTCGATGGTCAGGTGGTTGGCCCCCAGGACTGCGTAGGGCGTAAAGCTGCCCTTTTCTTCGTCCTGGATTTTGCCCGCTGCCCCAAAGGCCGAAACCGCCGCCGTATAGGCGCTGTCCATAGCCACATCGGAGCCGTTGCCGATGGTGCGCACCGCAGCTACCCGCTGTTCAGGGATCAATTTGGTGTCCGGGTTCAGGCTCGGCACGCTATCGGCAGGAATCCCAACCACAACCTTGTTGTTATCCTCTGCCCAGATGCTTACCTTGTTTTGTACGAAACCAGCGTCCGTGACCACATCTTTGCCCGGGACCATGCTCAGGGTTGTCCCTGCAGCAGGTACCCCCTGGGCATTCGTAATCAGATTGATTACTTGCCCCTTGCCGAGCTTGGCAGCGTCATCTACCCCGGCCTGGACCACAGCACCGCTTACATCCGCCGTGCCCGTTACCAGCAGCATGGTATCTCCAGCCACTGCATTTCCCGGTACGTTGAAGTTCAGCGTCTGGAAGCTGCCCACGTTGGCCACGCTGTTGCCCACGGTGTATACATTCAGGGTATTGCCCTTGCTCTCTACAGAACTGACACCGCCGTACAGACCTACGTCACTGCCCACCAGAGTTCCATACAGGTTCACGATATTATTGTTGGCTGCCCCGGACTGGGATTCACCGCCGATGATATTTCCCGTGACGGTGCCGCCATAGTAGTTGACGGTGTTGCCCGAAGCGTCGCCGCTCTTAAAGGTAGTGGTTTCGTAGGGCAGATTGACGATTTCTGCATCACTCGCTGCAAGTACTTCCACGGCATTTTCTGCTTCAGCGTCAAGCGTTTCTTCACTCGTAGACGTGGGCACAGGAATTTCCACATCCTTGGCGTAGCCGCCCCAGACAGAGCCCACCGTACCGCCGCTAATGGTGACAGTATTTTGGCTGGCTGTAAGATTGGCATTTTCCGGCAGAAGCTGCGCAAGAGTTGCGGTTGATAAACCAAAAGTTGCTCCTTCGGAAAAGATCAAGTCTGTACCCAACTGCTGCAGCGCAGAGGCATTGGCGTTGAGGCCCGCTGTGCCGCCATAGACCGTTGTAGCTTCGCTGTCAGAGAGGAGAACGCTGTTGTTGTCAGCCTGGCCCTGATACAGCACAGAACCGCCAATGACAGCGCCTGCTTTTGAGCCCTGCTGGAGGGTTACTTTATTTTCCACGGCTGAGCCTAGGGCAGTTATACCGCCAGCGATGCTGTGACCAGCAGTGGTTCCGGACAGGCTGACCTGGTTTTGGTTTGCCGTAGCAGTGCTGGACGGGTGCACCAGGTTTTGTAATGAAGTGGTGCCGGAGGATGCATCAACGTTCACTATGGACAGGGCGTAGCCGCCTAGGACGCTGCTCTCAACCTTGCTGTCGCGCAGCACCACCTGATTCCCGTTAGCCTCAGCCCGGGTATTCACCGTGATTTTTTCAGGAAGCGTTCCTCCTGCTGTTTCATATGCAGTCAGAGTCGCAGCGCTAGGCACATACATTGCATGCTGGCTCTGGGCATAGCCGCCCAGGACCAGCCCGGCAGTGCTGCCTTCCAGATATACCTGGTTGTCATTGGCCGTCGCGGTTTCTGTATACCCTATAGTTTGCGGTGAGCTGCTAAGTGAAGAACCTATTGCAGAGGTTATGAGATTGATGTTGGCGTAGCCGCCATAGACAGAGCCGCCGCGCCGTATGTAATCAATGGTACTGGTACTGCTGCCGTCTAAAGAAATATTGATTCCCGTCTGCGGAACGCTCACGCTGGCGGCTGCAGATTGGAGCAGTGTCACGTGATTGCGGCTGGCGTCCAGGGTAATCGTAGTGTCACTGCTGCCTTTTGCTTCATTTGCCGCATCGTTTGCTTGGTCCACTGCTTCCTCGCCATCCACAGAGTCTAACTGCACATCCAGCAGGGAGGAGCTATCCGTTGCTGCAATTTCATCAATTTTCTGACTAGTTTCATCTTTCGTCGCTGCTTTCACTACGTAGGGGCTGTTCGTAGGCGATATACTTGAATCGAGAGTCCCTGATGTATCCCAATTAGCAAAGCCGCCATAGACATTGCCGCCGTAGACAATGGCAGAAACACTGCTGTCCACATCTACACCCTGGGCGGACAGGTCTTCACTGGAAAAGCTTTTACCGGCAACGGTACTATTCTTCAGCCATACGCTATTGTCGCTGACGCTTCCTGTCCGGGAGGTTGTCCGTGCGACAGTGGAATCCACCGCAGACGGAGAAAAGGGCCCACTGCTGGCCAAGGACGTGTTCAAAAGCTCTGTATTGCCGGTGGTCTGGTCTGCGGACAACGCATTCATTTCCACCTCGTATTCCGGATAAACCCTCACATCAGAAATGGCATTACCCATAAAACCGCCGTACACCTGGCCGCCTGGGAGCGTTGTCTGATCCAGGGATACCTGGTTGGCTTTCACGTCCACGTTTAGAACCACATCGCTGCTCCCCGTTATATGTATAGTAGGAGTCGTCTGCTCTTGAACCTCTGCCATACTTATAGTGCTGTTATCAGTCACTATATAAGAATTTCCCGTATTGAAATGTACACTGCCGCCGTAGACATCGCCAGCTACGCTCAAATACGTATAAAAAACATTATTTACCGCACTGAGGGTGCTGCCTACGGTGCTCTGGCTCAGCTGCACTATATTTTGGCTGGCGCTCAGGCCTACCTTCTTAGACAAAGCTTCAGCATAGTAGGTATCTGTGGCAGTCAGCATAGACGCATTGAGGCTATACGCTGCATTTGTAATGCTGCTGGGAGTAGAAGAACTATAGGCTGTGGCGTCGACCAAGCCACCATAGATGCTGCCTGCGGCTGCAGCCCCTTGTTCCAGCAGGACCTGGTTTCGGTCCGCACTGCCTGTCACAGTGGCATTTTCTTCAACCTTCGAAAATTGACTAACAGGTATAAGGCTGGGCATTTCTGTTGTGGTTAGATAGGTTTCTACTTTGCCGCCATACACGTTGCCGCCGTGGGTAATGGTTTCACTGCTGGAGCTTGTCAACTTACTTGTATCTATAGAAACATTCTTGACAGCTCCGGCGCGCAGCTGCACCGTATTGTCATCGGCGTGCTGATTTATATTACTTGTTTCTGTGAGCTTCGGCATAGCCGTAGTGTCCGTAGCTGCAGCCAAGCTCCCTGCAAACAGCGCATTGTCACCCAAGACGGCCATCTGCAGCACTGTGCTGTTCGAGCCAATCACATCCGGTGCGCCAATCAGGCCGCCGTACACATCCCCTTCCACGTTGGAACGAACCAGCGTGACCGCATTGTGCGATGCCGCCTGGTCCTCCTGAGATGTCATTACTTCATCGGGTACCGCAGTGCTTGCCTCAGCAAGCAAAGACGCTTCCGGTAAATTATTGGTTCCATTGGTGGCCAAAACGCTCATATAGCTCGTAGACGGATAGGGGGAATAGATTGATGTGGAAGAAATTCCCGAAGTATCGATGACACTGCCGCCAATGACATCACCGGCTGCAATCAAAACGCTTCGACTGCTAAGACCATAGGGGTAGGAGATTTCCATCACTGCCGGGGCTGCCTTTACGTTGGTATCGGTAAGCTGCACCGTATTGCCATTGGCCTCACTAGCCGTTTTTGTAGTGAACTTCAGCTGTGCCTCTGCCGCAGCCGTATTTTCTTCACTAACCATGGAGGTCACCAGGAAATCTGTGTCCTGTGCTGCAATTAGGGAATTGGCCGATGCCGCCGTTTGCTCTTCTTCTTCAGCAGCAAGCTTTACTGTTGCTGAAGGTCCCACCGTACCACCATAGATACTGCCGGTGATAGCCGCCTTTTCGGCCCCTACCTGGTTGCTGTCTGCCTGCTGCGTCTGGTTCCTATTAGAGCCTCCTATCAATCCTATTCCCACTGTGCTGTTCGCTGCAGCACCGCCATAGACATTGCCCGTTACGGTCACAGAAGGCTCTAACTGCACGATATTCGTATTGGCCTGCTGGGTTATAGCTACCGCACTGGTGGTCGGGAAACTACCGTACGGTAAGACTTCCTCCAGTATAGAGGACATGGGCAATGCTGCTAGGCCAGTACTATTCACCACGCCGCCGCCTATATTGCCGCTTATACTGGAAACTCCGCCTATGCTGACCGTATTATTGTTTGTGCTTTGCGTGAGGTGGGCTGTCAGGTCAACCTCTGCCTCATCTGCATCCGCTTCCTCCTCTTCCTCTGCAGCCTGTTCGGTCACCAATGACGTTGGAAGGCTAGTATCCATCACTACTATATTACTCTGACTGTAATTACCGGAATCGATAATAACATTCGGGTCTTCGTCCAGGAGGCCGCCATAGACGTCAGCTGTATTTGCCGAAGTTACGCTTACCGTATTGTAATCTGCACTGACGGCCCCGTTAACAGCCACCCCTGTCAGCGCGTCTGAATCATCTTTTGTCAACGCTACAGCATTACCCGTGAGTAAGGGGGTGCCCACAGCAAGACCGCCGGCCACAAGACCCGATGTTTCTGCCACAGAAAGGGTAACGCTGTTAGCGTTGGCACTGCCTTCCTCAGTCATGCCGCCGACGACGCTTCCAGAGACCCACAAATTAGGGCTAGTTTCGTCCCCTAGTGTAATCACCTGGCCGGCCAGGGATACCTTGTTTGCATTGGCATCACCATAGGTGGTATAGCCACCTGTCACAGCAAGATACCGCCCGAGCACAATCGCCCCGCCCTCAGTCTGCGGCGTATGGGTCAGGGTAACCTGATTGCGGCTGGCACTTAGCGGCGCTGATACTGTGCCGTCCACCTCTACATAGCCGCCGAATACAGCAGTTCCTTGTCCCAACTTGTCCGGATCATAGGTATCGTCCAGGCCAGTCGTCTGTTTGATGGTGACGGTATTGCTGTTGGCTCCGGCTGCTGTATCTAGCGTATTCGCAGCCGTATTGGCTGCCAAAGCGGTATTAGCCAAAGCAGCCACCTGATCGGTCGTTGGAATTCCGGACGTACTGGACGACTCGGAATCATCTATCGTAAGGGAGACATAGCCGCCGTAAATTGATGGGGAATCATCGAGTATTATTTGGGCTGCTCTGAGATTTTCCACACTTACCGTATTATTATTGGCACTCACGTCAAGCTGCGGCAAGGCCGTAGTGGTGCCGGTGCTTTCCGCAGAGGAACTTTCGCCCGTAAGAGAACCCACCTCCAGGGTCATATAGTCCTCGGACAAGCTGTTGCTTTGAACCAGATTGCCCGCCAACAAGTCCGCCACATTGACCGTCGTTGTTTCAATGTTATCATCAGTTGGCAGTGCTGCCTCGCTTCCTTCTGTTCCATACGTAACAGCGCCGCCGTAGACAGTGACAACGTCGGCATTTGTTAGGGATACGTGATTGTTATAGGCATTGCCGGAGTTGGTTTTACCGCCATAGACAGTGACAACGTCGGCATTTGTCAAGGTTACGTGGTTGTCATGGGCGTTGCCGGAATCCGTCTGGCCGCCTGCAACAAAAGTATCATCATTATATCCAGCGAAAATGTTGTTGTAGCCATAATCACCATTATCGTTTTCCGGAATATACACCCCAGTAAGTTTGACTGTGTTGCCGCTGGCCTCGCCTGCAGCTGTATAACCGCCCACTACGGAGCCCATGAATACATCATCCTTACGGTCATTTCTAGTAATAGTCACCGTATTGCCATTGGCAGAAAGAGGCGTGTCCTGCGTGCTGCCAGTTACGTAGCCGCCATAGATAGAGCTATGCTCATAAGTTACTTTAATATCTTGATTATAAGTTTGATATTCACCCTCATTCAACATAGCCGTATTGGTAATGGTAACGGTATTGTTGTTGGCCCCCGTTGCAGCAGTGCCAGAGCCAGTAGAATTCAAGTAACCGCCGGCCGTAAACGAGCCCAGCGGATTCTCCGAGGTCAGGCCGGAAATGGTCAAGGCGTTGTAGCTGGTCTGGTTGGTATAGGTAGTGCCATACAGCGGATCCGGAATCTTGTCCGTTGACGACAGTGTTTCTACGGTTGTTGCCTGTGTTGCATCTGCCGGATCAATTTTACCCACCGTAATCCCAGCCGCCGTCTCCGCAAATGCCGGAGCCGTATAAAACCCCATGCCCAAAATACTGGACAAAATAATACTGGTTAAAATCCTTTGCCTTTTCATAATATCCCCCTATATAATCCCAAAAATACCCCTACAAGAAACTTCAGCAACTACTTTCTTGTTGATTGTAAATCTACAATAGAATAAATCAGATAATTTTCCAACTAAAAATTGCGCTTAGTTTGAAGCTGTGTAAAGTCCTATACCCAAAAACTGTTGGCTAAACTGCTTTCTCTTTTCCTGCTATTCCCCCTTATAACCGCCAAAACAACCCTGCAAGAAACTTTAGCAATCACTCGTTTGTTGATTGCGAACCTACACTAGAATAAATCAGATAATTTCACGACTGAAAATTGTACTTAGTCCAGAGCCGCATAAAGCCCCATACCCAAAATACTTCTGACAAAACTGCTTCTTCTTTTCCTGTTATTCCCCCTTATAACCCCAAAAACAACCCTGTAAGAAATTGCAGCAAATCACTTGTTTGTTACTTGATGACAAACAATAAAATAAATCAGACAACTTTTTCAGTAAAAAATTGTACTTATTTTATTAACTATAAAGATTATATAATACAATTATAAAATTGTCCATAATTGTTATATGCTCAACGAAATATTAAACCTTGTAATGATGGTTTTTATTAAAAACGAAACATTATTTTCTTTGTATAAATCTTACGTTTTCCACACTGCCCTGCACTAACATATAATTAGAAGAAATCCCCTGCGATCCACAAAAAATCGCTATTGCAGCAGCCCTCAGCCCGTTAAATTTCCCCTTCCCCAGCCTTCACTCCTGCCCCACCCCGGTCCTTGGATTCTCGGATTGGCCGTCCCTCCCCTTCCTGATAGGCGGGGAGGGCATGGGGTAGTGCTGACCGGTACTGTAGGTGTTCTAATATTTAATGTAGTGGTACCGTAATAGTAACGATTAACAATTGACCATTAGTGGTTATAGAACGCTTCCTGCATCTGCGGCCTCCCCGGCCGCATGCCTTCTCCGCACACTCGTCTTCTCCGTTTCAGCTGTGGAGCAGCTGAAATGGGGAAGATGCGCCTAGCATAAGAATTCCAAAGGCGCAGATAGGGCTTGTTCAAGGGAAGGTGGGGCGCGCAGCGCCTCGGATGGGCCCACCAAGTGGTCCGGCCTTCATTACTAAAGCCTTCAAATATTGGTTTCAGCCTGTTAGGCATCCCCTACTTAGAACCCCATCCCCGTCTCGCATAAAAACAGGGCGAGACTCCCCTTCCCCTTACCTGTTCGTGCTAAGCAGCGAACAGGTAAGAAGAAGGCAGCGGCCTGAGGCCGCAAAACCTCGTAGGGGAACGTATTGGCCAATGCTGATGGAGCTATGATAATTATTGTAGGAGAGACGCAACAGTAACGATTAACAGTTGACCAGTGGTGGTTATGGAAGCTTCCTGCAAACGTTGCGGCCGCATCCAAATATCTACGGATGTTTGGTGAATAAGGCCCATGCGATAGCCGTCCAGGAATTAAGCCTGCAAGGCGAAAATGACTGGAGTACGGCGAACCGCTTAGGAAGTGGCACCGGTATGTGCCGATAGAAGTTTATCCAATTTTTTAGCGGCGCTGGCGCCGCAAAGCAGAACAGGTCCTGCCCCCAAATGAGGTCAGGACCTGTTCTGCAATATATTCCATCTTGATTCCTCAACAGCTTGAAGCCTTGCTTTTCAGGCTTCAAGCTGTTGTAAGTGCTCCGTTTTTCTGTGTTCCAACTGTTGCGGTTCGCTCTACGCTTCCTTATTCACACTCAAATCCTTCTACTAATCGTAGCTGAATATGTCACCCCTCTTTGCCGTCCAGTCCAACCGGTCACTCTCACATCTGCGCCCCAAGGGTTATCCTTGCTTACGGCGCTCTGCCAGCCCAGTTCCACAAAGCCGCTGCTGCCCTGAAGGGTGGGCGCCGGGGTGCTGAAGGTCTTGTACATGGCCCGGGCTTCCCCGTCAAACTCGTAGTCCCAGCCCAGACCTGCGTACACGGAGCTCACGTTCTCGTCCAGGTGCTTGGTCCACCGGAAGCCCAAACGCGTCCGGTAGGAATTCACGCTGTCAAAGCTATACGGTGCTTTCCCCAGGTCGCTGGTCACAATGGCGTAGTCCGAGCCCAAATGGGTCCAGAAGAACCGGCCGTAGTAGTCAAATTCGCTGGTGCCGTGCTTGTACACTTTCCCCAGGCCCAGGTGCACCGCCACATACGGGGAGCTGTTTTTGTAGCTGGCCGGGTGTTCGTCGATAATTCCGGCGTAGTCCCCATTCAGACGCCCTGCCCGCAGCATGCCTTCGTAGTGCAGACCGTTGTCCAGATCCCGCCGCAGCAGGATACCGGCCCCCAGGTACCGCTGGTCCCCGTCGCTCCGGGCACCGCTGTCCTGGTGCCCCGTAAAGTTCCCGTTGCCGTACTCCACAAAGGGCATAATGGTGTCCGCATGGCCATTTTCAAAGTTCCGTTTTACAAAGCCCAGTTCCCCGTTGAACCCGTTGGCATCTACGTAGGAGCCAGTGGTGTAGCGCAGGTTGTGCCCGCCCAGCACCACATACGGCGTAAACTTCGCTTTAATGGAATGGTCTTCCAGCCAGGCCGCCCGGTAGGCCGCTACTGCACTGGCATAACCATCGGTTACCGCTAGGTCGGAGGCTTCAATCAGCGTGCCTGTAGCATTGGCCCGGTTTTCCGGGAACGCCTTGGTATCTTCCTCAATCTTGGGCACATCATCGTCCGGAATCAGCAGCACGATATGATTGGCATCAATTTTCTTGTTGATGATCTTCTGGGACACAAAGCCCGGATCCGTCACCTCATCCTTGCCGGGAATCATTTTGTACTGGGTATTCGTGGACGTAATGCCGCCGTTATCCACGATCAGGTTGATCTGCTGCCCCTTGCTCATCTTGGTGGAGTCGTCAATGGCCCCGTAGATGACCGTATTGCTCACATCCGCCGTATTCGTCACGTTCACCATGGTCTCGTTGACCACCGTGCCCTTGGGCACGTAGAAGTTCATGGTCTGGAATCTGCCCAGGTTCTTCACCGTATTGGCCTTGTTGTACATGTTCAGCGTGTTCCCGGACCCAGAAGAACCAGTATCCGTCACTAGGCCCCCGTACAGGCTCATCATGCTGCCCAGGGTGCCGCCGTACACGTTCACCGTGTTGTCCGTGACGCTGCCGCTCTTGGAAATACCGCCGATAATCAGGTCAGACGTTTCTCCTGCCGATTCGGTCGTGCCTACGGTGCCCCCGTTGATGTTCAGCACGTTTCCCGTCACATCTCCGGTATCGGATGCGCCCCCGGCCACCGTGGTAGTTACCGAGCCGCCATTGACGTTCACCACGTTTTCACTAACTGTACCGTCTGCCGCCGTGCCGCCGTAGACAGAGCCTGCTGTACCGCCCGCCAGAGTAACGGTGTTTTCACTAGCCGTGCCGGAATCCGTAGTGCCGCCAATGGCCGTATCCACCAGCCCGCCAGTGACGTTCACGCTGTTTTCCGCAGCCGTCCCTGTCTTGGCGTAGCCCCCGATAGCCGAGCCCGCGCTGCCGCCCGCCACCGTCACCGTATTGGTGCTGACTGTGCCCGTGTCCGACTCGCCGCCGTAGACGGTACCGATGCTGCTGCCCGTGAGGTTCGCTGTATTGCCGGTGACATTGCCCGATTCGGATGCACCGCCATAGGCCTTAGCAGCGGAACCGGCCGTGAGCTGGGCTGTATTTCCTGTCACTGTGCCGCTCTTGCTGTAGCCGCCGTAGAGAACGGTATCACCGCTGTCCCCGGTAAGGGTTACGGTGTTTTCCGAGACCTTGCCCGTATCGGAAGCACCGCCGTACACGCCCTGTGCCTCACCACCGCTGACGATGGCATAGTTTCCCGTGACCTCAACGCCGGGAGCGTAGCCGCCATAGAGCTTGGGAACAGCTGAACCGCCGGTGAGTTTTACGGTGTTGCCCGTAACCGTACCTGTTTCCGTGGCGCCGCCAAAGGCATTGGCAGTTTTACCGCCGGCTACGGTCGTCGTGTTTCCGGAGGCCGCACCGGTCTTGGTGTAGCCTCCATAGACATTACCGGTTACGCTGCCGCCGTCACTGAGGGTCAGGGTATTGCCCGCAGCAGTGCCGGACTGGCTATAGCCGCCGTAGGCGTTTTTCTGCAAGGTGCCGCTGTCTATAGTCATGGTGTTTTGCGTGGCTGTGCCGCTATTGCTGTAGCCAGCGTACACATTGCCTGCGACAGTGCTGTCTGTCACGCTGACGCGGTTGGCTACGGCATCGCCCGTGTCTGCATAGCCGCCGTAGAGATTGTAGGTTGTGAGATCATCGCCGCTTACGCTGAGCTTGTTATCTGATGCGCCGGCGCTGCCATAGCCGCCGTAGGCTGAGGCTGAGTATTGAGCCATGCTAATGGCAGTGTCGTTGTTCTGCGTAATGGAAAGGGTGTTTCCCGTCGCTTTTCCGCCCATAGCCACGCCGCCGGCAAGGCTGGGTATATCAGAAGCAAACACAGTGCTTGCCGTGAGATTGGTAATGATTGCCCTATTATTTGTGGCATTACCGGACTTGTTAGAGACGCCGCCGGCAACGAAAAGGACCTCCGTGCTGCCGCCGCCAGTCATGTTTACAATATTTCCATCGGCATTGCCTGTATTGGTACTGCCGCCATATAACACCGTGGTCTTCGAGTTCGTCGTGGTGACTTTGTTGCCCGTGACATTACCCACATCAGTCCGCCCGCCGATGATACCAGAGACGGTACTGTTTTCCAGGGTGGCTGTATTGGAGCTGGCATTGCCAGTCCCATTTACGTAACCGCCAATAAGATTAGGAAGCGTCGTATAAGAAGCAGTTGCCGTGTTGTTTATTGCATCGCCATTTACCGTGTAGCCGCCATAGGCGCTGCTAGCATAGGAGCCATTATTGACATGCACTTCATTCACTGACGCAGTTCCAGCCGCCGTATAGCCGCCGTAGGCATTGGCAAGTCCCCCGGTCGGGTCAAGCTTGGTATTTGTCATGGTGACAACATTGCCGGTGACATTTCCTTTGCCGGATTCCCCACCGTAGATATTGAACGTTACGTTTGCATTGTCCGTCATGGTGACCGTATTGTTTTCAGCATTTCCATTAGCAGTATAGCCACCGGCCAGCGTGCCGGTATTTATAAGGCCGGCTGTGCTGTCGTCGATATTTTTCACGGTCATGGTATTCTTCGAGACCGTACCGTTTTTCGTATAGCCGCCATAGGCAGTTTGGAAAATCGCCCCATTGGTCCCATCCAGGGTTACGTTGTTCTTTACAGCATTCCCCATTTCCGTATAGCCGCCAGCCACCAGGTCAAACGTACCGGCGCCGCTGACGCTTACCGTATTGCCGCCATTGTAGTTTACGCCGCTAATTGTGCCGGAGGCTTCCCGGCCGGCATCGCCCTGCTGTGTATAGCCGCCGTAGAGCTTGAGGCCTGTGCGATTGACAGTGCTGGTATAGGTGACGCTGTTGCCGTAGGCCGAAGAACCTTGGCCGGTAATAAGCTGAAAGCCCTGGCGTTTCATGTTCCCAGCCCAGCCGCCATATACTGTAAGGTTGTTAACCGTTTCCGTACCCTCCGCTGTATCTTCAATAGTTACACTGTTGCCGGCCGCACCTATCTGCTCCCCGTCACTATAGTCGCTCCGACCGCCGTAGACAGTCCCTCTGATATCATTAGAAGTGCCCGTGATGGTAACCTTGTTGCCGGCTGCAGGCCCCCAGGATATGTACCCGCCATACACGTCGCCGGTAACCTTACTGCTGTCTTCAATAGTGATCGTATTATTCGTCACACTGCCCGCTGAGCTAGTATACCTGCCTCCTATGAAGGCACCTGCTACGGGGCCGCTGGAGGTGCTGCCTGTAATCGTTACTGTGTTGCTGTCAGCCGTACCATTTTGTTCTGAGACCCCATCTACTCTGCCGACTTTACTGCCGTTTTTTATAACGACCTGATTGTCATTGGCTTCCCCGGCAGTACTGGAGGATCTGTAGGCACCGCGTACAGTGCCCGGTTCGACATTGTTATTGGGCTGGTGGGTCTGCACTTGTGAATGGTCAATGGTGACGATATTGTAATTCAGGGTGCCTGTCCCCTCATTTTGCGCTCCAATTACGACCAAGGCCTGTCCCCACGTTTGCGTCATAACTGTGGAGTCTTTCACCGTCATGCTGTTATCATCGGTGTTGCCGCTGCCGCTATTGTTTTTGGCACCCAGAATCGTGACATTCAATAAGGAGAGAGTATCCACGTTTACGATATTGTGGGAAGCGTCCCCGCCCTTGGCATTACCGCCGTAAACCATTATTTTACCTGGAGTTCCCACTCCAAATATATTTGTAAGGGAAACCTTGTTATAGGAAGCGCTGCCTGCGGCAGATTTGCCACCGGCAATCTCTGTGCCCAAGTGATGGATGTTCCCGCTTTGAGTGTCTCTCAGATTTTCGAGCGTTACCGTATTGCCGGCCCCTTCTGTACCTGCTGCGCCCTTAGCCGTATAGCCCCCATAGAGGCCTCCGGTGAAAAAGCCCCCGGCATTCGTGGTAGCGTCCCCGGTCATGGTGATGCTATTTCCTGTTACGTCGCTGCCCGTACTGTAGCCCCCATAGCCGTTGCCAATCGTGCCGCCGTTAAAGATCAGTTCGTTTCCCGTAGCCTTGCCGCTTGCCGCCTTGCCCCCATAGGCACTAGTCAAATTGGCATCGCCGCTCACCGTCAGTTGGTTGGAAACAGCATTATCCGTTCCCGTAGCCTCGCCGCCAACGTACGGTGTGTTGCCCGTGTCTACGCTGACTTTTTGATTCGTTTCATCCGCCGCAAATACCGGGTGAAACCCAATCCCCAGGGCCATTACACTGGAAAGAATCACGGCTGTATGTACCTGCCGTCGTAAGTGCTCTTTTCTCATAATCTATAGCTCCCTTCGTTTTTCCTGTTGTCCCTCCGCCTGCCCGCCGCAGGCCCGTGTTGTTGTGTGCCTTTAGTTCCCATTGGAGCTCCAAATCCAAATAGAAACAAAATCCTAGCTGAGCCACTCATCCCCTAAAACCTTGCCCCTGGGCCGGCTGACCACCCTGCCTCAGCAAAGCCTTACGGGATTTAATATTTATATTTAAAAATATTCATATGATATTTCAAAAACAGTCTGATAATACTACAGAAACCAAATACTTATAAGATATTTTCGCTCTTGCAGGTAGATTTTCCTGCAAGAAATTTACTAACCTATCGTTTTTCAGCTGCGTTCCCACAGCTTATTTTCGTCGTTTTTCCTGCCCAACATTTCCCAGCTTACAGTAAGCCCCAAAGCCAGGGGAGGAACCCCTCCTCCCCACCTTGGGACGCAGCTCCTTGCTGCCTTGCATTACTTATGGTTCTTGCTTGTGATTCTAGAAAATAAATTCTGCGCGCTCCGCCCTTCTCTATTTTTTGAGGCTTCACGCAATTGTGCTTTGCGCCCTATGGCCCAAGCACCGGACAGGAACCTCCGCCCTGGGAGCCTTGCCCGCATCCTGTTCTCTATTCTATGGACGCCGGTCTCCCCCTATAAGCCCAGTTCCCACCCCTGGGTTCTTGACTTTGTTTCTTTACTTGACTTACTTATTGGTTCTTGTTTTTACTGCTTACGATAATTCCTTGTCGCCTTTAACATAGTTTGATACATGTGGATGGTCAATAACTTACCTTGGCCCTTCCGTTTAGCCGCCGGAAGAAGCCTTTTACTGAATAAACCCTTTCTCGTTCCCTATTTATAGAAACAACTCTCCCCAAGATTTCCCTACTTTTCCCACCTCCTTGGCTGGAATTACAAGCTCCTGCCTAAACTATATGATCACCCTCGCAGCCCTGCCCTTAGCCTATAGAACAGAATCGCTCAGGCTTTCAACAAAACCAGAGAATCATCGGAATTACCCCTGCTGGAATAGCTGCCTGAGCACACTGGCTATTGCCCAAGTTTGCCTCAGGTAACACAGAACCCGCATTTCGGAGCTATTGCCCTGAGTTCAGAGCCCCGGCACACCGCCCCAACAGCCCCGTCCAGCCTGACTTCAGGCCCTGCCCAAGGAACGGCCCCAAGCAGCGCCCCTGGGCGCCCTCACCCCTGCCCTTAAAGCTCCCGCTTTTGCTCACAGAAATAAGCAGCCTGCCATCCACGGACCCCTGCATAATTACCCTAAAGGTCCAAAAAGTAATTCATAATAATTCTAGTTAAATTTTATCACATCTCCCTTATGTTCGCATTATTTTTTTATTATTTTATTGTATTTTATCAATTATCACGGCTTATTGTAAACAAAGATACTTTTATGTACATTTTCCCCTTAGGCAGTTTGTATGATATCGGATAAAGTAAGTAAAAATCAGCCTTTCAAGACTTTTTTAGTTTACCAAAAATTTATATCATGATAGCTGACAGTACATATGTATTTAATATTTTACCCAATTCCTACTAGTTTACAGTGTCATTATATTTCGCAATTTCTATATACTTCGACTTTTAACATATTGTTTTCTCTATGCATATAAAATTGCTTATACTGCATAATTAATCATCCGATTAATTATATCGTCCAACTACAACGCACACCCATCTCCCCGTAAACCACACCCAATTCCCACTCTGCAGTAGAAACAACAAGAAAACCACCCCTAAAAACAGTTATACACCAATAACCACCTGCTATTCCACACCTTACCACCCCCCTGCGGCCACTAGCCCCTGTTTTCAATGAAATACAAGCACGATAAAATACACAAAAAAATTGCCCCATCTATACCCCATGGACCGTACGACAGCCACGGGGAGGAGAATGGAAGGAAAAACACGGTCGGAAGGCTAATGGGCCTGGCCAGAATGCCCGGAGGGCCATAAACCATTGAAGTTTAAGCACTAGCCCCTATTTAGCTCACGAATAATGGCGGCTTAGTACGCCTTCGCCAAGCGTTGCGGCCGCATCCAAACATCCCCCAAAAATATCTCAAATGTCCCTTCCCCACCCCGGCCCTTGGATTCTCGGATTGGCCGTCCCTCCCCTTCCTGTCAGGCGGGGAGGGCATGGGGTAGTACTGTCCGGTGTTTTAGGTATTTTGACAGTTAATGTAGTGGCAGCGCAACAGTAACGATTAACAGTTGACCAGTAGTGGTGTAGAACGCTTCCTGAGTGGTTCGCCGTGCTCCGTTCTCCTTCACCCTACGGGTTCGGCTCACGGACGGCTATCACATAGGTCGCATATACCAAATGTCCTCGGGGAACTGATTGACATTTGGATGCGACCGTAAAACGTTGCGGCCGCATCCAAACATCTACGGATGTTTGGTGAATAAGGCCCATGCGATAGCCGTCCAGGAATTAAGCCTGCAAGGCGAAAATGACTGGAGTACGGCGAACCGCTTAGGAAGTGTCAGCCAAAGGCTGACGGAGGAAGTTTCCCCAGTCTTTCGCGGCCTCTGGCCGCGATTTGCCTTCGCCTTACCAGTGCACTGCTTGGCGTGCACTGGTAAAGGGGAAGGTCGTTCTCGCTCTTTTTCCTTATTTACCTCCATCAAGCGTTGCGGTCGCGTCCAAACAGCGCCACAGGTATTCTTGAAGCTGTTTGGAATACGCGACCTATGTGATAGCTGCCCAGGAACTGAGCCTGTAAGGCGAAAGTGACTGGTTTGCAGCGAACCACTAGGAAGGTGGCCCGCCTCTTTCCATCACCCGAAGGATGGTGGAAAGAGGCGGGACGGAAAGAGTTTTCAATTCGGCGCAGCCGGGATGGGGTTCAAAAGTAGGATGCCTGCACTACACCCCGCAGACCGCACGGCCAAAATCCGGCTACAGAGTTTTCTACAGCAAAAATTTGCCCAAGGGCAAATTTTCTGTAGTTGGACTACCTTACGTTCCGCACTAGCCCCAAAAGGGGACAGATTTTCCCCTAGAGAAGGGGAAATGCCGCAATGCGGCAATGGGGGTGTAAAAAACTTCCTTCGTCAGCCCCCTTTCCACCACCCGGTGGGCGGTTCCCCTTCCCCATAAATGTGGAAGGTATTGGCTGACACCTACCACAACGCTTTGCGGTCGCATCCAAGAGTCCACAGTTTATCAAAGGACTCTTGGCTAATGCGAGCCATGTGATAGCAGCCCAAGAAGCAAGCCCAAATTGGGCGTAGCTGATTGGCTAGCTGCGAACCACTGTGGTAGGCTTCCAGGCCACTACTAGTCAAGTAAAATCTAAAATATAGTGTCAATATGAAGATGACCAGTAAATTGCTATGAACGCTTCCTGCAAGCGTTGCGGTCACGTCCAAATATCTTCACAAGTTACCAAAAAGATATTTGGAATACGTGACCCATGCGACAGCCGTCCAAGGAGCAAGTCCATCAGGACGCAGCTGCTTGGAATACGGCGAACCACTGCAGGAAGTGTCGCCGCAAGGCGACGATAGAAGTTCACCCCAGTATTGCGCCCCCCGGCCGCATGCCTTCTCGCACACTCGTCTTCTCCGTTTCAGCTGTGGAGCAGCTGAAATGGGGAAGATGCGCCTATTCCAAAGCTACAAGAGGCGCAGATGGGGCTTGTTCAAGGGAAGGTGGGGCGCGCAGCGCCTCGGATGGGCCCTTCCAGGATTCCCGGAGGGCCTATGCACTACCTAATGCTCTGCACTAATCCCTTCTAGCAGTTGTCCAGTGGTGCCCTAAGAAAGCCTCTTTCAAGCGTTTCGCTCATATCCAAGAGCCAAATGGTGTTTTCAAGGCAGCTGCGGCGCTGGCGCCGCAGTAAAATGGCTGGAGGCAATCCATCGTGGATTGTCTCCAGCCATTTCGTATATTCCATCTTGATTCCTCAACCGCTTGAAGCCTTGTTTTTCGGGCTTCAAACGGTTGTAAGTACTCCATTTATCTGTGTTCCAACTGTTGCGGTTCGCTCTGCGCTTCCTTGTTCACCCTCAAATCCTTCTACTAATCGTAGCACTATATGTAACCCCTCTTTGCCGTCCAGCCCAGCCGGTCACTCTCACATCAGCGCCCCAAGGGTTCTCTTTGGAAGCTTTGCTCTGCCAGCCCAGTTCCACAAAGCCGCTGCTGCCCTGGAGAGTGGGGCTGGGCGTACTGTAGCTCTTGTACGCTGCCCTTGCCTTTCCGTCAAATTCATAATCCCACCCAAGGCCGGCATAAATGCTGCTGGCAGCGTTTTGCTGCCGGGTCCAGCGGGCACCCAGCCGTGTCCGATAGGATTCCACGCTGTCCAACTGATAGGGCAGCCGACGCTTGGCTGTGTGCAAGGTGGTCTCTCCGCTGCCTAGGTGGGTCCAGAAGAACTTCCCGTAGAAATCGTAGGTATTTTCCTTCCGCACCACTTTTCTGCCCAGGCCCAAATGGGCCGCCAGATACGTACCCCCATCTTTCCAGCTGGCAGGCACGCCGGCAATGGTGCCTTGGTAATCGCCGCCCAAATGACCAGCCCGGACCATACCTTCATAATGGACCCCGTTGTCTAGATCCCGGCGCATCAGTAGGCCGCCGCCTACGTAATGCTGGCTGCCGTCTCCCCGGGCACCAGAATCCAAGTGACTAGTAAAGCTACCCGTACCATATTCGGCAAAGGGCATGATGGTGTCAACATGTCCCTTGGCATAATCCCGCTTCACAAAGCCCAGTTCCCCGTTAAAGCCATGACTGTCCACGTAGGATCCAGTGGTGTAGCGCAGGTTGTGGCCGCCCAGTACCACATAGGGCGTAAACTTTGCCTTGATGGAATGGTCTTCCAGCCAGGCCGCTTCGTAGGCCGCCACAGCACTGGCGTAGCCCTCCGTCGCTGCAATATCTGAACCCCGCACCAGTGTATTGAGGGCATTTTCCCGACCTTCTGGAATCAGCTTGGTGTCCGGATCTAGGGATGTACCGCCGTCCCCACTGACTGTCAGCACAATGGTGTTGGCATCTTGTTTTTTCACTACTGCCTTGCGGCTGACAAAAGCGTCATCGGTAACCCGGTCCATGCCGCTAAGGGTATTGTAAGACGCTCCGTCTGCAGCAAGGGGCTGGGGAGAATACAGCAGCTTGATTACTTCTCCTGGATTCAATCTGGCTGCATCCTGGACTCCAGCCCGGATGGAAGCACCGTGAACGTCCGCCGTCCCCGTTACCGTCAGCATAGTTTCTCCGGCTTGGGTTCCGGCAGGTATGTAGAAGTTCAGATTCTGAAAATATTTCAGTCCCTCAATTGTGTTACCCTTGGTGTGGAGATTCAGCGTGTTAGCCTGGCTCTCCACTTCACTCTGTCCGCCCTGCAACTGAATATGGGGCCCAAAGGTGCCGCCATAAATATTTACCGTGTTTCCGCTGGCCCCCTTGCTGGCTGCTACCCCACCGGCAATCACGTTGTTTGCCTCTTCCGTTGTATCCTCGGAGCCAAAATGACCGCCAAGAATATTAATGGTATTGTTTTGGGCTTCCCCTAGCCGAGAAAGACCGCCGGCCACTCCGCCCTGCAGCTGTCCGCCCGTTATGGTAATGGTGTTGGACACCGCATCTCCGCCGCTATAGCCGCCAAATACCGTAGGCAGCGTACCACCGGTAATGACCACATTGTTCTTATAAGCCGAGCCCGTGGCCATACCGCCTACCACTTGGCTGGAACTGCCGGAAACCTTCATATCGGCTACAGTAACCCGATTATTGTAGGCATCTCCCAAAAGAGCGTTCCCGCCAAGCATCGACCCGGTAAAGTCACCTTTTTGAAAGTCGATGGAATTATTGGCGGCATCCCCGTCTTCCGATATACCCCCTGCGAGATTGGCCTTGAGCTTACCTCCGGCTACCGTAACTTGGTTCGCTATAGCATCCCCTTCTACCGTGTAGCCGCCCACCACAGTCTTTGTTATATTGCCGCCGTTTACAAGAACCCGATTTTTCTTGGCGTCCCCCCGGTTGGAAAAGCCGCCGAAACCCCGAACCTCATTTCCGGCATTGATCACCAGCAGATTGTCCTCGGCAGTGCCGGAATGCGTATAGCCCGCAGCAATACAATGGGCCATATGACTGCGGCCATAATATCCCAGCTCATCACTGGGCAGTACATGAAAACCATGTGCCACCGGGCCTGCCACCCGGCGTGCAACAACCCTCACTTCACCATCACTCCAGCGAGGGCAATCCTGCATAGTGCCCCCATTTACCGTCACCGTATTTTTCCGAACGTCCCCGAACCGGCTTTCACCTCCGTAGACCTCAACATAGGAAGCCTCAGCACCCCCGATGGTAACCTTATTGTTCACGGCATTCCCGTCATCCGTATATCCGCCCACAATTTTTCTAAACACAGCGTTGCCGCTAGTCTCTACGATATTGCCTCCAAAAGGAAGACCATTTTCCCCTTCCAACTGTCCGGCATTGCCCTGCTGGGTGGAACCACCGAATAGCCGTATACCCCTTTGTCCAGCCATGCTATTATAGCTAACCCAATTGCCGGCCGTGCTGCCTCGCTGGACCTGAGCGCCAAAACCAACGCTGACCTCGCCTAAATAAGTGCCACCCAGCCGTCCCTTGTCAGTGATCACCAGATGATTATCGTAGGCCTGGACATTTTTCTTATTCATCGTACCATTTACATAGGCTGCCTGCGCTACGGACACCGCAGCCTCATCCTTGATCACTAGCCAGTTGCCGGAGGCGGCCCCTGCCTCAGCCATTGCCCCTCGGCCAAAACGAAGCTGCGCCTCACCGCTTACCGTCAGCCGGTTGTTCCGGGCATTGTCCTGCCCCTGGGCCCAGCCCCCATCAGCATCAGGAGAATCAAGCGGTGTCACCGCAATCTCCTTGATCTGACCCACTACATCAGCCGCCAGCACAGGCTGACAACCCCAGGCTCCACTGCCCATAATGGACAGCAGCAGCGCTGTCGCCAATTTTTGCCGTTTTGTTATCATGTACGAATCCACCTTTCTCAAATATCAGCGGTCCCCAAGGAACGCCCCAACAATTCTGTCGTCAGTTTTGAAGACTAATAACTGTCGGATAATGATTATCGGTAAGATTGTAGCAAGACATAGCTATAGATAAAAGCTATATCAAGAAAATAGTGAAAATTTATAAATTTTAAGTTGTGATTTGTAAATTATCATACAAACAAACAGCAAAAAAGTGTAACAGTGTATATGCAAATGATTTGCAATAAAAACGGTGATAATTGTACAATTTGAATCAAGTTAACGTATTTTTCGCTTTTATACCATGTAAATAGGTATTAAAATATAGTACTTTATCCTTTTATTAGTGGACTTAGTATTAAATAAAAGTTTCTGTTAATGCATACTTATCCAATGGGAATCATCCCTCATCCCTTACGCTCCGATCTTATGATTTTCCATAAGATCGTTATTTAGGTAAAAAATATCTAAGCTAGCTCCTTAAATTACCGTTTCTAGCTTAGATATAGATTTAAAGAATGGTAAAATCGATTAAAAATTTGTTCGCAGCCCGAACGCCATGTAGAAAAAAAACAGATAGAAGCTGCGGGAAGTGCTTTTTCCTTATTTAGCTTCCTCAAGCTTTTCACTCATATCCAAGAGCCAAATGGTGTTTTCAAGGCAGCTGCGGCGCTAGCGCCGCAGTAAAATGGCTGGAGGCAATCCATCGTGGATTGTCTCCAGCCATTTCGTATATTCCATCTTGAAGCCTCAACAGCATGAAGCCCGCTTTTCAGGCTTCAAGCTGTTGTAAGTACTCCATTTTTCATATAATCTCTCGCCTTTATACGGTCCATCCAAGAGTCGTCCAATTTTCAAAGGCTCTTGGCTAATGTGACCTATGTGATAGCGGGATTGGTCTGGCCCCTTCAAGCGTTGCGCTCATAACCAATAATCCAAAAAATAATTCTATGGGATTATTGGTTAATATGAGCCATGCGATAGCCGTCCAGGAATCAAACCCGTAGGGTGCTGATGACCGGTATACGGCGAACCGCTAAGGGGCTGTCAGCTCTATGAGCTGACTGGGGAAGTTCCAGGATGCAGCTGAGCAGCGAGCCGCGAACCACTGGGAGAGTTGTCGTCGAAGGATGACTGATGGAGTCGTATCCATTTCTCAAGGCCTTGGCCGTAGATAAATGGAATATACGACCCCTGCGATAGCCGTCCGTGAACCGCTGAGTGGATTCCCGGCACCAGCACACTTCAGGTACCTTGGCCGCACTACCCTCAAATCCTTCTACTAATCGTAGCTGAATATGTCACCCCTCTTTGCCGTCCAGTCCACCCGGTTACTCTCACATCTGCGCCCCAAGGGTTATCCTTGCTCACGGCGCTCTGCCAGCCCAGTTCCAAAAAGCCGCTGCTGCCCTGGAAGGTGGGCGCCGGGGTGCTGAAGGTCTTGTACATGGCCCGGGCTTCCCCGTCAAACTCGTAGTCCCAGCCCAGACCGGCGTACACGGAGCTTACGTCCTCATCCAGGTGCTTGGTCCACCGGAAGCCCAAACGCGTCCGGTAGGAATTCACGCTGTCAAAGTTATATGGCGCCCGGCCCAGATCGCTGGTTACAATGGCGTGGTCCGCCCCTAAATGGGTCCAGAAGAACCGTGCATAGTAGTTAAAATCGCTGGTCCCGTGCTTATACAGCTTACCCAAGGCCACGTGGGCCGCAATATACGGCGAGCTGTTCTTGTAGCTGGCGTGGTGCTCGTCAATGAGCCCTGCATAGTCC
>NZ_QRMX01000017.1:29982-38394 GCF_003472805.1 Acidaminococcus sp. AM05-11
GGCGTACACGGAGCTTACGTCCTCATCCAGGTGCTTGGTCCACCGGAAGCCCAAACGCGTCCGGTAGGAATTCACGCTGTCAAAGTTATATGGCGCCCGGCCCAGATCGCTGGTTACAATGGCGTGGTCCGCCCCTAAATGGGTCCAGAAGAACCGTGCATAGTAGTTAAAATCGCTGGTCCCGTGCTTATACAGCTTACCCAAGGCCACGTGGGCCGCAATATACGGCGAGCTGTTCTTGTAGCTGGCGTGGTGCTCGTCAATGAGCCCTGCATAGTCCCCGTTGATCCGCCCTGCTCGCAGCATACCTTCGTAGTGCAGCCCGTTGTCCAGGTCCCGCCGCAGCAGGATGCCGCCGCCCAGATACCGCTGGTCCCCGTCGCTCCGGGCCCCGCTGTCCTGGTGTCCAACAAAGTTCCCGTTGCCGTATTCCACAAAGGGCATGATGGTGTCCGCATGACCGTCTTCGAAGTTCCGTTTTACAAAGCCCAGTTCCCCGTTGAACCCGTTGCTGTCCACGTAGGAGCCGGTGGTGTAGCGCAGGTTGTGCCCGCCCAGCACCACATACGGCGTGAACTTCGCCTTAATGGAATGGTCCTCCAGCCAGGCTGCCCGGTAGGCCGCTACGGCGCTGGCATAACCATCGGTTACCGCCAGGTCGGAGGCTTCAATCAGCGTGCCTGTAGCATTGGCCCGGTTTTCCGGGAATGCCTTCGTATCTTCCTCAATCTTGGGCACATCGTCGTCCGGAATCATCAGCACAATGTGGTTGGCATCAATTTTCTTGTTGATGACCTTTTGGGATACGAAGCCTTCATCCGTCACTTCATCTTTCCCCGGAATCATGCCATAGGTGGTGCCATTGGACGTAATCCCATTATTGTCCACAATCAGGTTGATAACCTGCCCCTTGCTCATCTTGGTGGAGTCGTCAATGGCCCCGTAGATGGCCGTATTGCTCACGTCCGCCGTATTCGTCACAGTCACCATGGTTTCGTTCACCACGGTGCCTTTGGGCACGTAGAAGTTCATGGTCTGGAATCTGCCCAGGTTCTTCACCGTGTTGGCCTTGTTGTACATGTTCAGCGTATTCCCGGAGCCGGAAGAACCGGTATCCGTCACCAGCCCGCCGTACAGGCTCATCATAGCCCCCAGGGTGCCGCCGTACACGTTCACTGTGTTGTCCGTGACGCTGCCGCTCTTGGAAATGCCGCCGATAATCAGGTTTCCGTCTGCGTCTACAGCTTCCGTAGTCCCTACGGTACCCCCGTTGATGTTCAGGGTATTTCCTGTAACGGTCCCAGAGTCGGAAGAACCGCCGGCCACAGAGGTGGTAATGATGCTGCCCTCATTGACATTCACAGTATTATTCTCCGCAGTGCCAGGTTCCGTTGTCCCCCCGGTTACCGTGTCAGCCGTACCGCCGGAGAGCGTTACCGTGTTGCTGACCGCAGCCCCGGAAATTGCATTGCCGCCTACTACGGTAGTCGCCGTGCCGCCAGAAAGTGTGACCGCATTGTTTGCGGCATCGCCGGCAGCGGCAGAAGCGCCGTAAACATTAGTGGCTTCGCCGCCGGACATGGTGACGCTATTGCCGGATACTTCAGCGCCCTCTCCCGTTCCCACGTTCATGAGGCCGCCGATGACCATATGTGCCGTACCACCGCTCATGTCCGCGGTATTTCCTGTAACACTGCCGCTGGGAGATATACCGCCTGCCAGTATATTGACGCTGCCGTCCGTCATAAAGGCTTTGTTGTCAGAAGCATTGGTGGTGCTGTAGCCGCCTGCTACCTCGCCTGCGCCACCGCCAGAGACGGTGACCGTGTTTTCAGAAGTTGTGCCGATATTGGCATAGCCGCCGTAGAGGTATTGAGATACCGTGCCAGAAGAAAGCGTGGCTTTGTTGCCCGTTACCGTACCGGTACTTACTGCGTAGCCGCCAAAAGCCTGCTCTGTGGTGCCGCCGGAAACGTTCAATGCGTTCCCAGATGCCGTACCGCTGTCTGTCCAGCCGCCATAGGCACTGGTCACCGTGCCGCCGGTGACGGTTGTAGTATTGGAAGCTGCCGTACCCGTCTCGGATTCCCCAGCGCTTACCGTGCCCACGGTACCACCGCTGACGCTGGCCTGGTTGCCCGAGGCTCCCGTCTCCCCGATGCCCGCCGTGGCGGAGGTTACTTTTTCACCCCCGGAAATGGTCAAGCTATTTCCTGTAGCGGCGCCGCTGGCACTATTGCCGGCAACGGCTGTGCCAACCACCGCCGTAGACCCGGATACTTCCAGGGTATTGCCGCTGGCCGTGCCGCTGCTTAGGCCGGCTGTTACCGTGCTGACGCTGCCGCCGGTAATATAAGCCTGGTTGCCCGTTGCTGCCCCGGCTGCTGCCGATCCGCCATAGGCCATGCTGACGGTCCCGCCGGCAATGCGCAGAATATTGCCTTCCACACTAGCTGCCGTAGACTGGCCGGCAATGGCCGTAGCCACAGTACCGTCATTGATGTCGATTTCGTTGTTATAGGCCTTCTGGTCGGACTGGCCGGCAATGAGATTGCCCACGCCAGCCGTATCCGTATTGTTGATAGTAATCTTATTGTTGTAGGCCGAGCCGGCATCGGTCTTGCCGGCGTAAAGGGTGTTGGTCGCAGCCGTAGAGGAGCCGCCGTCCACCGTCACCGTATTGTCATGGGCAGCGCCGCTCTTGGTGTAGCCCGAGACCAAAGTGGTCCCCATCGTGCCTTTATCAAAGGTGATGGCGTTGCTGGCTGCCTCGCCGCTATTGGTATACCCGGCATAGCCCTGGATGCCCGTGCCCTTTGTCACAATCAGCTTATTGCTGTCGGCATTACCGCTGGCAGAATACCCGGCATACAAAAGATCCTTTGTATCAGCATTATTCTGCACGGTAATGGTATTTTCATTGGCATTGCCCGTAGCGGTATAGCCGCCGTACACCGTATTGAAAACTGCTCCATTTTCGCCGTCCAGAACTGCGTCGTTGCTGATGGCATCGCCATTTCCTGCATAGCCGCCGTAAATCTTGCTGTACGTGGCATTGCCCGCTGCGGTGACGCTGTTGCCGCCGTCATGAGTTTCTCCGTTAAAGGTAAACGAATTAGACATGCCGGCATTGCCATTGGATGCGTAGCCGCCGTAGATGACAAGGCCCGTCTGTTCCGCCATACTGGTATAGGATACGGAGTTGCCCACGGCATTGGGACCGCCCGAGGTGCTTCCATATCCCGTATAGCCGCCGATGATATTGGCCAAACCATTATTGCTGTTATTAACTTTAGCTGTATCCTTAACCACCACGCTGTTGCCCCGGGCGCCATCGGAACCCTTGTAATAAGTACCGCTGTAGCCGCCATAAACCGAATTCGTAACCGTGGTATCACCGGACAGGGTTACTGTACTGTAGTTGGCCGACCCGTCAACGGTATTGCCGCCATACACAGAGCCATGTACGGTGCTTGTTTTATCTACGGTGGTGCCATCAGCCTGGGTGCTGTCGGTTATGGTTACGGTACTGTTGTTGATATTACCCCTTCCGTAGAATAGATTGGCGCCGTATACGCTGCCTACCTCACTCCCGTTAATCGTAACCTTGTTGCCGGACGCAGTCCCATACCGCTGGTACGAGCCTTCTACAGACCCATAGTCCCAAGAATATTGCTTGGTACTGCTGTTGGTGACCGTAACCGTGTTGTTGTTATTATAGCCATTGGACTGATCGCTCCGGTCAGCGCCGCGAATCATGCCGCCATTGGTCTGGGTATTGGTCACCGTCAGTGTATTGCCCGTCAAACTGCCGCTGGAACCCGCCAACTGAGCACCTATAATAGACTGATCATAAATTGTTGAATTGGAAATCTCCACCGTGTTGTTATTGGCCGAGTTAGACCCATTGTGCGCGATAGCCCCGAAAACCGCGGCACTCGAATTATTTTCATTTCCAAACCTAGAATTTTTAATCGTCAGATTATTGCCATTGGCAGATCCATTCATAGCGGCGGCACCCACGATAGAGATATACTTGTCACTAGTGACAGTATCAAGGGTAAGGCTGTTGCTATTGGCAGCCCCTGACATGGAATAGCCGCCACTCAGATTCACATTTGCAGTCGTATTAGAAATTTCAACCGTATTGTTGGATGCGTCGCCATTTTTCGAATAGCCACCGTCCACTTCAGCTAGAGAGCTAGTCCCCTCAATGTAACCTGTACTTAACGTACCGTAATCGATTTTCACATTGTTATAGCTGACAGGACCGCTTTCCGAATAGCCGCCGTAGACGCCGCCGCTGACAGCTGCGGCCGTTTCGCTGGTCCCGGTTATGGTAACGGTATTGGCCGTCTCTTTAGAACCTCCGGCTGTGCCGCTCTTGGTATAGCCCCCGGCCAGGAAATAGGTACTGGTGCCCGTGCCGGAAACCGTAACGGTGTTGTTCGTCGCATTGCCCGATTCGGTGTAGCCGCCGTAGGCCTTCTGAGCTGCTGCGTTATTCGTGCCGCCTATGGTGACTTTGTTATTGATAGCATTTCCCTTTTCGGAATAGCCGCCGGCCACGCTGTCATACGTGCCGCTGCCCGTTACACTGACAGTATTACCACCGTCATACGCTACATTACCAATCGTGCCGGAGGCGACTTGGCCCGCATCGCCATTGACTGCATAGCCGCCGTAGATTGTAATACCCGTCTGCCCGGCAGTGCTCTCATATATTACCTTGTTGCCATAGGCCGAGGAAGTACTGCTCACCTGCGTGCCGTTTATGTTTGTGCCGCCGGCCCAGCCCCCATAGACCGCTTTATCCACTTTAGCCGTGTCCTTAATGGTCACCGTATTGCCCACTGCGCCGATGTGGTCTATATCATTCAAAAAGCTCCGGCCGCCGTAGACGTTGGCTTCCACTTCAGATGTGCCATCCACAGTCACCTTGTTCCCCGCTGCATAGCCACGGGTGGTTTCCCCGCCGTACACATTGCCGGTGACCGTACTCCTTGTAATGGTGGTTTCGTTGTTCGTGGCGTTCCCGGACGTAGTCGTATCAGCGAACTCCGCTGCCGCCACCATGCCGTTTACGGTACTGTCAGTAACGATTGCCTTGTTGCCGTCGGCCGTACCGTTGCGCTGATAGGCCCCGTCTACTTTGCCCACCGTACTGCCGTTCTGAATGGTGATGGTGTTGTTATTGGCCACCCCTTCCGTATCAGAACTCCGGTCAGCCGCCCGGACCAGCCCCCAGAAAGTACCGTTTGCATTGCTGTACTGTACCGTGGAACTGTCAATGGTGAGCGTATTCCCATTAAGCGTTCCCGTACCCAGATTCTGCGCACCGATTACGACGACGCTGTTCATGGTACTTTCATTCAACGTGGAACCCGTTACCGATACCGTGTTGCCATTCACATCCCCCGTACCAGTAAGATTCACGCCGCCCCGGATATTGATATTGGCAAAATTAGAGCCGCTAATAGAAACACCGTTGCTGCTGGCAGCTCCGCCGCTGGCATTGCCACCGAAAATCACAAGGCTGTCAGTGTCCGTCTCATTGGCGTCCGTAATGGAAACGGTGTTGTACGATGCGCTGCCGCTGGCAGATGCACCCCCGGTAATCAGGGTTCCCAGACTATTGTCTCCAGGCTTGGTAATGGTTACCGTGTTGCTGGCATCTTCTGCCCCAGCAGCACCTTTTGCCGTATAGCCACCATAGAGGGCTCCCGTTACGGATCCGCCAGTCATAGTAATGCCATTTCCCGTTACGTCACTGCCTGCACTGTAGCCGCCGTAGCCATTGACTACAGTGCCCCCGCTGATATTCAAACTGTTGCCGGTGGCTTGGCCTTGGTCTGCCAGGCCCCCATAGGCACTATTCAAAGCGGCATCGCCGCTGACCGACAACTGGTTAGAAACAGCATTGTCAGAGCCTTTAGCCTGTGCACCAAAATACGGACTGGAGCCCGTACTTACGGTTGCAGGGTCATTCGTAATATCCTGTGCCAAAACCGGATGGGCCCCTATTCCCATTCCCAAAATACTGGACAGAATCACCGCCGATAACACCTTGCGCTGCTTACTTGATATCCCCATAATACCACTCCTTTACAACAGCAGCTGGAACACCCAGCCATACCTAGAAACCCAATCAGGCACGGATCCAAGCCCGCCCCTTTTCAGTCAGCAAAAACCTCCGTCAAATAATGCATAATAACACAGAGTCCCTTGCTGTAATTTAAAATAATTCTAGTTTAATTTTAGCACGAATTTCTTATGGTTGCATTATTTTATTATTATTCTATTGAATTTTATAATTTTTCACCTATAGTTGTAAACACTGAAACTTTTATGTACATTTTCTCATTGTTTTGTATGTACGATATCGGATGAAGTAAGTAGAAATCAACGTTTGCAGACTTTTTGCGTTAACGTTAAATCCCTGCTCCCACCCAAAACCACCCCTCACAAAACATATCATTTAGCCATTTTTACCCATTTAACAGCCATACAATCTTTCTCAACTTCTATGTATTTTATTATTTTATATAATATGTTTTCTATGTATCACCAGTTCTGCATGTGCATATTTAATCAAAGCCATTAATAATAAGTTCGCCCTTCGTGTACATACTCCCCCATTCGTCCTATTTTTAGCAAACAAAAAACGCAGGAACAATACCTGCGTCGAAAAATGCCATAGAAGGCAAAACGATATGTGGTTGAATTTCCGAGAAAACAGGAACACATTACACTAGCCCCTATTTAGCAGATGACCAATAGGGGCTGTGAAAAAATGAAAACTTCATGTCAATGCAGTTTCTCAAGAACATTTGGAATATGCGACCTATGTTGATAGCCGTCCGTGAGCTGAACCCGCAGGATGAAGGGGACCGGAGCACAGAGAACCACTCAGGAAGCATTCCAGACCTCTACTGGTCAAGTGACAGAGAAGGGTAGTGCTAGTATTTACATACCGTGATTTTATCTCAAAACCCGTTTAGCACAAGACCAGTATAGGCCTAAGACCGGCCCATCCAAGCGTGGAGGGGCTGTCAGTCCGCAGGACTGACTGAGGAAGTTTTGAAGTTTGGATACGGCATAACGAACAAAAAAACCGACTTGCGAACTCTTTTGAGCTCACAAGTCGGTTTTTTCAAGGGTAGGTATTATTTCACATCCCCGTCGAAAAATGTCATGGAAAGCAAAAACGATATGTGGTTGAATCGTAAGTCCAGCGGGTTAGGCCAGTTCTTTGCGGCCCCCGGCCGCTTGCCTTCTCGCAGCAACACTCGTCTCCTCCATTTCGCCGTGTAAACGGCTGAAATGGGGAAGATACACCTATTCCAAAGCTACATTCATCAACAAATGCGTTACAGTCATTATCTCGTTACATTTACAGAAAGAAGAATCAACATTTTGTAAATTAGGAATACATCCTACACATTCTACGAAAGTGTGCGGTGCTTTTTTTCAGAATATACGGCGGCGCCAGCATCGCAGAATGTCCCTTCCCCACCCCGGCCCTTGGATTCTCGGATTGGCCGTCCCTCCCCTTCCTGTTAGGCGGGGAGGGCATGGGTAGTGCTGTCCGCTGCTTTAGGTATTTTGACAGTTAATGTAGTGGTAACGCAATAGTAACGATTAACAATTGGCCAGTAACAATTATAGAACGCTTCCTGCATTTGCGCCCCCCGGACGCTGCCTTCTCGCACCTCGTCTTCTCCGTTTCAGCTGTGGAGCAGCTGAAATGGGGAAGATGCGCCTAGCATAAGAATGCCAAAGGCGCAGTTGGGGCTTGTTCAAGGGAAGGTGCCTGACGTCAGGAAGGCAGCTGGGCCCCTCCAGAATCTCCTCCTTTTCTTACCTTTCCGGCAAAAACAGCGTAAAGTGAATCAACAGCTCCGGATGCCCTTCCACCGGCATCCAGCCCTTAATCTTCTCATTGCCTAGCCATTGCGTCTGAGCCTGGCCCGTCTGGACCATCTTGCCTAGCAGACAATTCCGGTGACTCTCCGGCTTGCCCACCTTGGCGCAGATCTCCCCTTCCACAAACCCAGCCTTCCGAGCCAGGTCATTGGAAGCCAAAATCTCATGCCGGGTGGTGATTAGCCGCGCCAACCCCGGAAAACTATCCCAAAGCTGATGAAATGCAGCAATCAGCCCCTCCAGCTCTGCCGCATTGATTTTTGTCGATTCCATCATATCCTCCTTCCCGCCAGAACCGTAATACAAGAAGTTCCGGCCAGGACTTTTTCCCCATTGTACCAAATTAACGGTAGGATTGCACGGCGGCTAGAGGAAGGAAATTGCCGATATTGTGAATACACTATTGTGAAACCTGAAATAGGAAAACACCTATTACCGTAAAATAAAATCATACAAAACAGGGTAAGACAAATTCCCAATGATTTC
>NZ_QRMX01000018.1:0-34831 GCF_003472805.1 Acidaminococcus sp. AM05-11
TGCAGTTTGGTGCCATGGGTCTTGGCAAAAGCGGACAAAGCCCCTACCTGATACACCACCATGGCGTACACATCAGCCGGAGATACAGCCATTTTCCGGCGGCCAAAGCCTACCAGGTCCGGATACCCAGGATGGGCTCCCAGAGCCACGCCGCTTTTCACAGCCAGGTCCACGGTCTTTTTCATCACGGACGGATCACTGGCATGGAAGCCGCAGGCAATATTGGCGGACGTAACCAAAGGCAGCACCTCTTCATCCAAGCCAATCTTGTAGGCACCAAAGCTTTCACCCAAGTCGGAATTCAAATCGATTTTCATACCAATCCCTCCTAATTTGTATTTTGTATATAATATCCAGTATCAGTATATCGTATAAATCGACATTGATTCATTCAAATATTTCATGTATTCTGTTTGCTTTCTGATTTAATGAAATAACAAGTTAGTTCCAAATCCATTGTTTTACTTTTTTACATTTTTACAAACAAAAAGCAGGCCAAGCTGCGCTGCTTGGCCTGCTGCCTTTTTAGCTTATTTAACCATACGTACCAGTTCCATCAGACCCTTCACCACAATAGCAAAGAGTATCAATGCCCGGGTGCGGTCCTTTACGTCAAATTTCGTCTTGGGCCGGTGGCAAAGCTCCACAAAACCCCGCCATTTCTGTCCCAAAGTGGGTTTTTGCTGCGCTGTCATGGCATCACTCGTAGCGCAGGGCATCAATGGGATCCAGAAGGGCTGCCTTCTTGGCTGGGTACAGTCCAAAGAACAGGCCAATACCCACGGAGAAGAGAACGGAGATTACAATGGCAAGCCCCGAAATCACCACTTTCCACCCAATCACATGGGCTACAATGGAGGATACAATAACCCCCAGGATCATGCCCGTGGTTCCGCCAGTGACCCCGATAACCATGGATTCCACCAGGAACTGGAGGAGGATATCCTTGTAGGTGGCCCCCAGGGCTTTCCGTATGCCGATTTCCCTGGTCCGTTCGGTAACCGAAACCAGCATGATATTCATAATCCCGATGCCGCCTACCAAAAGGCTGATAGCAGCCACAATGGCCAGCAGCAGGGTAATGGACCCTGTGGTTTCCTGGGCAGTCTTGATGATTTCCGCCAGGTTTCGGACGGTAAAGTCATCGTCCTCCCCATTCTTGATCTTGTGCCGGGTCCGCAGCAGGGTAATTACATCGGATTGGACCTGATTGATGGTATTTTCATTTTCGCACTGGATGGTAATATTCCGGACGCTGGTAAGACCCATCAGTCTCTGCATAGCCGTGGTCAGGGGGATGAATACCACATCATCCTGATCCTGGCCCATGGAAGACTGGCCCTTGGCTCCCATTACCCCAATCACCTGGAAAGGAGCTTTGTTGATCCGCACCAGCTGGCCTACGGCATTGCCGTCAGGATACAGGTTGTCCGCCACGGTTTTCCCAATAACGCACACCCGGTCCCGGCTGCTCATTTCCCGTTCCGTAAACATCCGGCCATCTGCAATGGTATAGTTGCGGATTTCGATGATGTTGGGGGTATACCCCTGTACCGAGGTATTCCAGTTCTGGTTGCCGGCAACCAGCTGGTAGCTGCTCTGCACGCCAGGAGCCACATACTTGATACCGTCCACGTTTTTCTCAATGGCCTTGGCATCTTCATAGGTCAGCTTGGCGCCGCTGCCGCTGGCAATCCGCTGGCCATTGGCCGTCCGGCCGCCGCTCATGACAATCAGCAGGTTGCTGCCCATACTGCTGATGTTCTCCTTGACCTGTTCCTGCATGCCCAGGCCCAGGGACACCATGGCAATCACCGAGCCAACCCCGATGATAATACCCAGCATGGTAAGAAAGGTTCTCAGCTTATTGGACACCATACCTTCCAGTGCCATTTTCACACATTCTCGAAACACCTTTCTACCCCTTCCGTTCGTCTTGGATCAAACAGCCATCCCGCATGGTCAGGATCCGCTGGGTCATTGCCGCCAGTTCCGGTTCATGGGTAACCATGATAACCGTTTTGCCGTCATGGTTCAGCTGTTCAAAAATATCAATGATTTCCAAGGTTGATTTTGTGTCCAGGTTGCCGGTGGGTTCGTCGGCCATAATAATGGCCGGGTTGTTGATCAGGGCCCGGGCAATGGCCACCCGCTGCCGCTGGCCGCCGCTCATCTCGTTGGGCTTGTGGTACAGCCGCTTGCCCAGCCCCACCGCTTCCAGGGCTTTTTCCGCCCGCTCCGTCCGCTCCGCCAGCTTGACCCCGGCGTAGATCAGGGGCAGGGCTACATTTTCCACGGCCGTCAGCCGGGACAGCAGGTTGAAACTCTGAAACACAAAGCCAATCCGCTGGTTCCGGGTTCGGGCCAATTCATCGTCCGAGTATTTGGCAATGTCCTTGCCTTCCAGCAGATAATGGCCGGAAGTGGGACGGTCCAGGCAGCCCAGGATATTCATCATGGTGGATTTGCCGCTGCCCGAAGGGCCTACAATGGAAGTGAATTTGCTCTGCTCAAACTTCACAGAAACGTGATTCAGGGCCATAACCACTGTGTCGCCCATGGCGTAGCTTTTTACAATGTCCTGCAATTCGATTACATCCATTCCCGTCTGCCTCCTTTCCCTTACATGGGAGGACCCATCCGCTTGTTGCTGGTGGAGGTTGCCGACGTGGTTCTCACCAGCAGCTCATCCCCCGGCTGAAGATCGCCTTCTACGGCAATCCGGTCTTCCCCGGTAAGCAGTACCTTTACCGGCACATCCTTGCTGGTGTTGGTCTTCTTGTCGTAGACCTGAACGTAATTTTTCCCGTCCTTGGTCCGCAGGCATTTGCTGGAAATGGTCAGGGCATCCTGCACCTGGTCAACAATGACGTTGGCCCGGGCAGTCATGGTGGGCAGCAGCTTGCCTTCCGTATTTTCTACATCCACGTAGCAGGTGTAGTAGTTTACGTTGTTGGTAGTGGTAGCACTGCGGCTGACCAAAGAAATAATCCCTTCAAAGGTGGTATCCGGGTAGGCATCTACCGTAAATTCCACCTTTTGGCCCACCTTGATCTGGCCAATATCGGATTCGTCCACCATCAGATAGATCTGCATCTTGTCCAGGGTGGCTACGGTCATCAGTACCTGAGGCGTAGAAATACCGGAGGATACCGTCTGGCCTACAGGCGTCGGTTTGCCAATGACAGAACCATCAATAGGCGTAGAGATTACTGTATCGTTTACATTGGAGGTTGCCTGTTCATATTCGGCCTTGGCCACCAGATAATCGGCTTCCGCGGTATCAAATACGCTTTGGGCAATGGCCCCCTGTTCCAGCAGCTGCTGGTCACGGCGGTAGGTCACTTCCTTATCCGCCAGGGTGGCCCGCTTCATTTCCTGGGTGGCCTTTAAAGAAGTATCATCCAGTTTTACCAAGGGCTGGCCTGCCGTTACGTGCTGGTTTTCCTTTACGTACACCTGCACAATACGGCCGGTAATTTTGGAGTTGATTTCTACGCTGTCCACAGCGTTCAGGGCACCGGTGGCAGAAATGGTTTTCCGCACGTCGCCCCGGGTTACGGCATCCGTCCGGGTAGCCGCCACCGTTTCCTCCAATTTTTTATTCTGGTAGTACTTATAGCCGCCCAGGCCGGCGATGATCAGCACCACCAGCACAATCAGCAGCGTTTTGTACTTTCGTAGTTTGTCCACACTCTCCCCTGCTTTCTTCGCTAAAGTTCTTCCACGACTTCCGTTTCCATAATACACCCTCTTTGTGAAGGTTTCATGAAAACTCAGCCCCGTACCTGCCCATTCCCATTAATCAGGTACTTGGTGGTAGTCAGTTCCGGCAGGCCCATAGGTCCCCGGGCGTGGAGTTTCTGGGTGCTGATGCCGATTTCCGCCCCGAAACCGAATTCAAAGCCATCGGTAAACCGGGTGGAAGCATTCACATACACCGCCGCTGCGTCCACCAGCAATTGGAATTTCCGGGCGTTTTCGTAGTTTTCCGTGACAATGGCTTCAGAATGGCCAGTGCCGTAGCGGCGAATATGGGCCACCGCTTCTTCCAGGCTGTCCACCACTTTGACGCTGAGCCGCAGGTCCCCATACTCCGTAGCCCAATCTTCTTCCGAAGCAGGCTGCACCTCTGCGCTGTAGCTTTGGGTCTTGGCGTCGCCCAAAATGGTCACCCGGGCCTTTTTGTAGGCCTCCAGCATGGCCGGCATAAAGGTATCGGCAATGTTTTTGTGCACCAGCAGGGTTTCCATGGCGTTGCAGGTGGAAGGCCGGTTCACCTTGGCATTCAGGGCAATATTTACGGCCATGGGAATCTGGGCGTATTCGTCCACATAGGTATGGCAGACCCCGGCACCGGTTTCAATCACCGGTACGGAGGCGTTGCGCACCACGCTTTGGATTAGCCCGGCGCCGCCCCGGGGAATCACCACATCCACCAGACCGTTCAGATGAATCAGTTCCGTTACGGCATCCCGTTCCGGCACGTTCACAAATTGGATGGCACCCTTGGGCAGGCCCACCTTTTCCCCGGCAGCAATCAGCACATCGCTGACCGCCTTGTTGGAATGGAGGGCTTCCCGGCCGCCCTTCAGGATTACGGCGTTGCCGCTTTTCACGCACAGGGCAATGGCGTCCGCCGTTACATTGGGCCGGGCTTCGTAAATGATGCCAATAACCCCCAAAGGCACGGTGATTTTGGTCAGGGTAAGGCCGTTGGGCAGCATGGAACCGCTGAGGATTTTCCCCACCGGATCCGGCAGCGCCGTTACCTGGCGGATGCCCTTGGCCATTTGTACCAAACGGTCGTGGGTCAACAGCAGCCGGTCCAGCAGGGAGTCCTTCAAGCCCCCGGCTTTTCCCTTCTCCATATCCAGCTGGTTGGCTTTCAAAATAACTTCTTCCTGCTCCAGCAGGCTGTCAGCCATGGCCAGCAAAATATCATTTTTCACCTTCGTATTGAGAATTCCCAGGGTCACTTCTGCGTCTTTGGCAGCAGCAGCCTGTTCCCGTACCAACCCTTCCTTATACATGGCGCACCTCCTTACAAGATCACCAGGTTATCCCGGTGAATCGCTTCATCATAGTGTTTGGCTCCCAGAATATTGGCAATTTCCTCGGACTTGGCACCCTTGATCTGTTCCAGTTCCTCGGAGCTGTAGAAAGTCAGCCCCCGGGCCAGCTCGTGATGCTCCTTGTCCTTGACGCTGACCGTCACGCCGCTTTCAAAATTGCCTTCCACGGCGGTAATGCCCACCGGCAGAATGCTGCAGCTGCCCTTTTCCCGGATGACCTTGGCCAGGCCGTCATCCACAATCAGGGAACCGCAGATCTTGGCCCCAAAGGCCAGCCACTGGTTCCGGAACCGCAGATGGTTTTCCCGGGGAACAAACAGGGTCCCCACTTCGTCGCCCCGGACAATTTTCCGGAGGATTTCCGGGTCTTCCCCGGAAGCGATAATCAAATAGATGCCGGAGCTCATAGCCGTTTTGGCAGCCTGGAGCTTGGTCAGCATACCGCCGGTAGCGTTTTTGGAACCTACGCCTCCAGCTGTAGCTTCGATTTCCGGCGTCACCTTTTCCACTTCGTGGACCATCTGGGCGTCCGGATGGGTTTTGGGGTTTGCCGTGTACAGGCCGTCAATATCCGACAGCAGAATGTCCAAATCCGCATCGGCCATACTGGCCACCAGGGCGGACATATTGTCGTTGTCCCCGATTTTCATTTCATCCACCGCCACCACGTCATTTTCATTGACAATGGGAATCACGCCCCATTTGATCAGTTCCTGGAACGTATTCCGGGAATTGGAGTAGCGATGCCGGTCGATGGTGTCAATCCGGGTCAAAAGGACCTGGGCCACCACTTGACTGTATTCCGCGAAAAGACGCTCGTAAATGTTCATCAGGATGCCTTGGCCTACGGCAGCGCAGGCCTGCTTGCCCGGCAGGTCCGAGGGCTTTTCTTTAAGGCCCAGCCGGCCTACCCCGGCTGCTCCGGCGCCGGAAGATACCAGAATCATTTCCTTGCCCTGATTCTGCAAATCCGTCATCACCCGTGCCAGTTTCTCAATCTTCTCGTAGTTGATTTTCCCGTTGGGATACGTAATGGTGCTGCTCCCTACTTTCACAACAATCCGTTTGACGTCCTTTAGTTTATCCCGGTTCATACAATCACCCACCCATCTAGATAGTTATATAAAATTATTGCACTAGCAAACTCACTGGGGTTGATAATCAAAGACCATATCGCCGATGCGTACGGTCTGACCTTCCTGAATGCCCTTGTCCTTCAGGGCCTGCTCGATGCCCAGGCGCCGCCAAATCAGCTGGAAGCGGTACACCGCTTCGTCGTTGTCGAAATTGGTCATGGCCACCAGGCGCTCGATGTTCTTGCCTTTTACCTCAAAATCAGCATCTTCCACATTATTGGTAATGATTTCAAAGGAATCCGGATCTGCTTCCTTCAGCGGTCCGATTTCCAGGATTTCTTCTTCCTGAGGGGCATGCTTCAGCATATCGTAGGCTTTCCACATCAGTTCCTTCAGGCCTTGGCCCGTAGCGGCAGACACCTTCATAATGGGATAACCGGCCTTCGTTACATATTCTTCCAGCCGCTTATAGTTTTCTTCCGCATCCGGCAGGTCCATTTTATTGGCTACCACCAGTTGGGGCCGCTTGGCCAGCTTTTCGCTGTACAGGGCCAGTTCTTCGTTGATTTTCTTGAAGTCTTCCACCGGGTCCCGGCCTTCGCAGCCGCTGGTGTCCACAATGTGGAGGATAACCCGGGTCCGTTCAATATGCCGGAGGAAATCGTGGCCCAGGCCCACGCCCTGGGAGGCCCCTTCAATCAGGCCCGGCAGGTCGGCCAGCACAAAGCTGTTTTCTGCATCCAGCCGGACCACGCCCAGTACCGGGGTCAGGGTGGTAAAATGGTACGCAGCAATTTCCGGCCGTGCGGCGGAAACCCGTGCCACAATACTGGACTTGCCCACGCTGGGGTAGCCTACCATGCCCACATCGGCCAGCATTTTCAGTTCCAGCCGCAGCCAGGTTTTGGTTCCCGGCTCGCCCTTTTCCGCAAAGGTTACCCCCTGCTTGGTGCTGGTCACATAGCAAGCATTGCCCTTGCCGCCCCGGCCGCCCCGGGCTGCTACAAATTCATCCCCGGGATGCGCCAAATCCGCCAGGGCTGCGCCTGTAGCGTCATCAATTACCACCGTGCCCAGGGGCACCTTGATTTTGATATTTTCAGCCTTATGCCCGGTGCAGTTTTTGGCAGCACCATTGCCGCCCCGCTCCGCCACAAATTTCCGTTTGTACCGGAAATCCACCAGCGTATTCAGGTCCTTGTCGGCCACCAGAATCACCGAACCGCCCCGGCCGCCATTGCCCCCATCGGGACCGCCGCAGGCCACATATTTTTCTCTGCGGAAGCTGGAGGCACCATCGCCGCCAGAACCCGCTTCCACGTAAATTCTTGCCTTATCCGTAAACAGCATTTTACACCTTTGCCTTTCCTCAAAACACAAAACATACAATATAGATTAATATCTCATTTTACCATATCCAAGACGTTTCTACACGCCAATAATAACAATTCGCTTCTATATCATAGACTTTTTACAAATACTTGTGAGTTTTGCCCCTGCTCCCCCCTCCCAAAAAATTCTTTGAGAAAGTTTTAAAAAAATGTTGACAAGAAACCCAAAAACCGCTATACTAATCCTTGTTCAGTTATGACTCCGTAGCTCAGCTGGATAGAGCGTTTGGCTACGAACCAAAAGGTCGAGTGTTCGAATCACTCCGGGGCCACCATTTGAATATTGAATCCGCAGGAGCTTCCTGCGGATTTTTTATTTGTGTAAAACATTCTCTATTTTAGTAAAATTTCCTGATTTTGTATTGTATTTTACACTTTAAAACGGTACAATGAGGCCATTACGCTCCCTGCATACAAGGAATCCTCCGAGTATTAAGGCGGTGAATCGACCCGTTCTTTTCGCATGCCTATTTGGCATGCTTTTTTTATGGAAGAACCCGGTGAGCAGAACAGGAAAGAAGGAAATTATCATGACAAACATCCCCTACAATCCCCATTCTACCCAGGCAGAAGAATTCATCAACCACCAGGAAATCCTGGACTCCCTGACCTATGCCGACAGCCACAAGGAGGACAAGGCCTACTGCCTGTCCCTGGTGGAAAAAGCGGCCCAAATGCAGGGGCTGACCCACCGGGAAGCAGCCACCCTGCTGAGCTGTGAGGCTCCTGAAGTGACCGAAGCCATTTACGACCTGGCCCGGAAAATCAAGGACAAAATCTACGGTCAGCGCATTGTCCTGTTTGCTCCCCTATACCTGTCCAACTACTGCGTCAACGGCTGTGTGTACTGCCCCTATCATGCCAAGAACAAGCACATCGCCCGGAAAAAACTGAGCCAGCAAGAAATCATCAGGGAAGTCACGGCCCTCCAGGATATGGGACACAAACGTCTGGCCCTGGAAGCCGGGGAAGATCCGGTAAACAACCCCATTGAATACATTCTGGAGTGCATCCGCACCATCTACAGCATCAAGCACAAAAATGGCGCCATCCGCCGGGTAAATGTGAATATCGCAGCCACCACCGTGGAAAACTACCGGAAGCTCAAGGAAGCCGGTATCGGCACCTACATCCTGTTCCAGGAAACGTACCACAAGGAAAACTACGAAAAACTCCATCCCCAGGGCCCCAAGCATGATTATGCCTACCATACGGAAGCCATGGACCGGGCCATGACCGGAGGCATTGACGATGTGGGCGTAGGCGTTTTGTTCGGTCTCAATATGTACCGCTACGACTTTGTAGGCCTCCTGATGCATAAGGAACACCTGGAAGCCAACTTTGGTGTAGGCCCCCACACCATCAGTGTGCCCCGGATCCGTCCGGCAGACGACATCTCTGTCCAGTCCTTCCCCGATGCCATTGACGACCAGCTATTCAAGAAAATCGTGGCCATCCTGCGGATTACCGTGCCCTACACCGGCATCATCGTTTCCACCCGAGAATCGGCAGCCACCCGGAAAGCTGTGCTGGACGTAGGCGTTTCCCAGATCAGCGGCGGTTCCCGCACCAGTGTAGGCGGCTACGCTGAAGAAGGGGAAGAAGAGGATTCCTCCCAATTTGAAGTCAATGACAACCGGACCCTGGACCAGGTCATCAACTGGCTCCTGTCCGATGGGTATATTCCCAGCTTCTGCACCGCCTGCTACCGGGCCGGTCGTACCGGGGACCGGTTCATGGCCCTGGCCAAAACCGGAGAAATCTCCAACTGCTGCCAGCCCAATGCCCTTCTGACCCTCCGGGAATACCTGGACGATTACGCGTCCCCGGACACCCGGGCAAAAGCCCTGGAAGCCATCCAAAAGGAGCTGGAACACATTCCCAGCGCCGTGGTCCGTGCCACCTGTGAAGGGTACCTGGAAAAGATTGACCAGGGGGAAAGAGATTTCCGTTTTTGATATAATTGTTACAAATTTATAATCTTTTTCCATATTTTTCCCTGTAAAAACGCTTTTTTCTTGTATTCTCTCCCGTAACACATTAATATTAAGGTATAAAAGTATTGAATGGGGGTATGATTATGGATATGAAGAAAAAAGCAGCTATGGCTGCCGCCGCAGGGATGATTGCTCTGTCTACCTTGGGTACTGCAGTACCGGCTTTTGCCGCTCCGGCAGATTTTACTGATTTGGTCACCGAAAAACAGGCCGCCGTCAATTCCGCCGCTGCCGTAGTGCCTTCCGCTGCCGTTCTTACCAGCGCCAAGACCGGCGAAAATGCCTTTGAAATGGAATTCCTGGATCCCAACACGCTGCAGCGCTTCCATGTAACTGTGGACCGTGCCACCGATAAGGTTGCCAAGGTGGTTATCGATTCCTCCAATTACCCTGGTTCCGTAACAGTCAGCAAGACGGAAGCCGATGCCAAGGCTACCATCCTGCAAACCTATCCGGATGCTACCGACATTGTGGTTACGTCCGTGAAAGACAGCTCCAGCGGTACGCCTTTTGTGGTGTACAAGGCTACCTTCAAGACCAAGGAATTTACCGGTACGGCCCTGCTGAACCCGGCTACCTGCCTGATTGGCCATCAGGAATTGGTATACTAAGCACAAACCCGAAAACAGGTACTGCCCGTTGCGCAGTACCTGTTTTTTCTCACCCTTCTTCACAGTTTCTTGACAGTTTCAAATCTTTTCACATTCTTTTAGGCTCCAACTGTTTCCCTTCTATTGACAAGGGTCCCGCCTATCCGATACGATACTATTGTAAATAAGTCTTTTGGCACCCTAAAAAACCTAGAAATGAGGAATATCCATGAAAAAAGTATTGATTGGCATCTTGGTTGTGCTCTTGCTCTGTGCAGGCTGGATCTTCGGCTCCTACAACGGCCTGGTTTCCGCCAACGAAAACGTCAACGGCAAATGGAGCCAGGTAGAAACACAGCTGCAGCGCCGTTCTGACCTGATTCCCAACCTGGTAAATACCGTCAAGGGCTATTCCGCCCACGAAAGCCAGGTCTTTACGGATGTGGCCAACGCCCGGGCCAAACTGGCCGGTGCCCAGAATGTTGCCGATACGGCCCAAGCCAGCGGTGAACTGTCTAGTGCCCTGACCCGGCTGCTAGCCCTCCAGGAAAACTATCCCAACCTGAAAGCCAACACCAACTTCCTCCAGCTCCAGGATGAGCTGGCCGGCACGGAAAACCGCCTGGCAGTAGCCCGGAAGGACTACAACGATGCAGCCCAGGCCTACAATGCCAAAATCAAAAGCTTCCCTACGGTCATCATCGCCAATATGATGGGCTTTACGTCCCGGTCCTATTTCCAGGCCGACCAAAACGCCCAGGCGGCTCCCCAGGTGAAGTTCTAAGCCCGCTGACCCTGCCCGAGAGGAGAATGCCATGAAAAAAATATTGCTCTGGCTGCTGCTCCTCTGCCAGCTGGTCTTCTCTCCCCTGACCGCTCTGGCAGAACCCCAGATTCCGCCCCGTCCCACCACCAGTATCTACGTGCAGGACCGGGCCGGGGTACTCTCCGCCAGCACCAGAAACACCATCAACGCCTATGGCTCCGCCCTCCAGCAGAAAACCAAGGCCCAAATCGTAGTGCTGACCGTTCCTACCCTGGGGGATGCCACCCCGGAAGAATACGGACTGGCCGTACTCCGGGGCTGGGGCATTGGGGACAAGAACCTGAACAACGGCGTACTGCTGCTGGTAGCCGTCAACGACCGGAAAAGCCGGATTGAGGTAGGCTACGGCCTGGAAGGGGCCCTGCCCGATGGGCTCACCGGCCGCATCCAGGACCAGTATATGCTGCCCTATTTCAAGAACGGCAACTACGATAAGGGTATCCTGAATGCCTACGGGGCCCTGCTCCAAACGGTGTTAAAGGAATACAACCTGTCCGTAGAAGACCTGGGCGTCCAGCGCAGTGCACAGGCCGCTGCGGCCCAGAATCCCGGCAGCAGCGATACAGCCTGGAATCCCTTGAATATCCTGCTGCTGGCCGGCGTCTTGCTGCTGATTATTGTAGACCAGCTGCTTTTCGGCGGCGCCATTCTCCGTTTCCTGCTGTACCTGTTCTTTTTCCGGGGCGGCGGCAGAGGCGGCGGCTCCTACGGCGGAGGTTCCGGCGGCGGAGGCGGTTCCAGCCGCAGCTGGTAAGACAAAATCCTAAAAAAACACGGTGTACCTAAAGGCACACCGTGTTTTTTTGCGCGTTATTTATTTTTCTTCCAGAACCGTTCCATATAGGCGGCCAGCGCTTCGCAGCCGTCCAGGGGCATGGCATTGTAAATGGACGCCCGGATGCCGCCAATGGATTTGTGACCCTTCAGGCTCACCAGTCCATGTTCGGCCCCTTCGGCCACAAACTTCTTTTCCAGTTCCGGCGTAGGCAGGTTGAAGGTAACATTCATCAGAGAACGGCTTTCCGGCTGGGCGTGGCCCTTGTAGAATTCCGGATGGCTGTCCAGAACGCCGTACACCAACTTGGCCTTTTCCTTGTTGCGCTTTTCCATGGCAGCAAGACCGCCCTGGGCCAGCAGCCATTTGGCCATAAGACCTACCATGTACACCCCAAATACCGGCGGGGTATTGTAGACGGAATCGTGGCCGCTGAAGGTTTCATAATTCATCATGATGGGCAGATTGGGATCCATGCCGGTGACAAAATCCTTTTTGGCCATGACCACGGTAACCCCAGCCGGCCCGATGTTCTTCTGGGCCCCGTTGTAGATCAGGGAGAACTTGTCTACGGGAACGGGCCGGGACAGAATATCCGAAGACATATCCGCAATCAGGGGTACCTCCCCGGTATCCGGATATTTGTGGTATTCCGTGCCTTCCGCCGTGTTGTTGGCAGTAATATGCAGGTAGGCGCAATCCTTGGGCAGTACCAGCTCCTCCGGCTGGGGAACCCGGTCGAGGCCGGTGGGTTTGCTGGTAAAGACTTCTACTGCGTCCCCGACCTTTTTGGCTTCGGCAATGGCCTTTTCCGAGAACGTACTGGTAATGGCGTAGGCCCCTACTTTCCCCGGTTTCAGGAAGTTCATGGGAATCATGGAGAACTGGAGGGTTGCCCCGCCGCCCATGAACATCACCACCCAGCTGTCATCCATCCCTAGCAGCTTTTTGATATCGGCCTGGGCTTCGTCGTTGATTTTTTCATACAAGGCACTCCGGTGGCTGATTTCCAGCACGGACATGCCGCTGCCTTCATAGTCCAGCAGTTCCTTCTGTACTTCTTTCAAGACCGCCAAGGGGAACATCGAAGGCCCCGCACCAAAATTATAAACTCTTTCCATTTTTTCCATCTCCGATCAGGTGTATAGTCAGTGCGTCACGCAGTTTGGGTTCGAACCAGGTAGATTTGGGCGGCATCACAAGCCCCTCGTCCGCCGCAGCCATCAGCTGGTACATGGAAGTGGGATACAGGGAGAAAGCCAGGGTGTAATCCCCGCCGTCCACAGCTTCTTCCAGGGCCGAAAGGCCCCGAATGCCTCCCACAAAATCAATGCGTTCATCAGTCCGGGGGTTCTCAATGCCCAGAATGGGGGAAAGCACATTGCTTTGCAGAATGCTTACATCCAGGGAAGCGATGGGATCCGTCAGCGGGAAGGTATCGTCCAGAGCCTTTAAGCTATACCACTGGCCGGCCAGATACAACCCAAAGGTATGGAGGGTTTTGGGCTCCACGGCCCGTTCCGCCTTTTCCACCTGGAATTTTTCCCGGAGCAGCTCCAAAAATTTTTCCTGGGACAGTCCGTTCAAATCCTTGACCACCCGGTTATAGGGCAGAATGTGCAGCATATTTTCCGGGAAAATCACGGAAAGCACATAATTGTACGGTTCCTCCCCGGTTTGGCCCGGCCGGGCACCCAGTTCCTTGGCCACCCGCAGGGCTGCCGCGCAGCGGTGATGCCCATCAGCGATGTAGAGGGCCGGCACCTGTTCAAACAGGTGGGTGATTTCCCGCACCTTGAGGGGCTCCTGGATCACGTACAGGGTATGCCGCACCCCGTCTTCCCCGGCAAAATTGTACACCGGCGTATGATTGCCCATGTACTGGAGCAGTACGGCCGTCAGCACCCCTTTGCTCCGGTAGGCCAAAAACACCGGTCCCGTTTGGGCCCCGGTCGCCAGGATGTGGTTGACCCGGTCCGTTTCCTTGACTTCCCGGGTCAGTTCGTGCCGCTTGATAATGCCTTCTTCATAGTCCTTCAGGGAAGCCACGGCCACCAGGCCAATCTGGATATAAGCCCCCATCTGCTGCCGGTAAATATAGTAGCAGGGCTGGGGATCCTGTTTCAGCTGGCCTTTGGCAATGTAGTCTTCCAGGTTTTCCCGGGCCTTGGCGTAGACCTGGGGATCCGTTTCGGCAATGCCTTCCGGCAGATCGGCTTCTGCCCGGCTGACCCGGACAAAGCTCAGGGGATTCTTTTTCAGGATTTCCCGGGCCTCGGCAGTGCTCATTACATCATAGGGTAATTCTGCGATTTGGCTGACCAGCTCCGGTGTAGGCCGCAAGGCAGCAAAGGGTTTGATATGAGCCATAGTATCACTCCAAACTTGTTCTTTTTCCCATCAAAGGTAATACAAATTCTTTACAAAACCATGAATTACATTCCCTTATTATATCATATTTATGTAAAAGTAGTAGGGGCATGGACAGTGTTCCTTAAAATTTTCTTGATAGCCAAACGCAAAAAAGGATTGGGCGTCAGACAAACCGACGCACCAATCCTTTTTCCATTGCAGGCAGGGCAAGGCGCAGTACCAGCACCTTCACCACCAGCCCGCCAAAACATTGAAACAAGCGCAGCCACAATAAAGTTCTCCAGGGCACCTGATACAGCAGGCTCAGCCAAAAGGTATTTAAGACCAGGCTCAGCCCCAGCTGCACCGTAACCACCGCCCCGAGAATTTCCTTGAGGCCGGTTCTCTTTCGGAAAAACAGTCCGTACACAGCCCCATCCAAAAAGGCCGTCAGGGTAAACCCGGGAAAATACGTGCCCACCGGAAACAGCAGGGCCCCAATCAGGTCCCCCAAAAGGCCGGTCAGGCCCCCGGCCAGGGGACCTCCCCAGTAGGCCGCAGCCACCACCGGCAGGAAGCTGAAGCCGATTTTCAGATTCCAGGTATGCAGGGACAAGAACCGGGCCAGAATCACTTCCATGGCCACACAGAGGCCAAGGGTGGTCAGCCATGCCCCTGGATGCCGGGACTGCCGCATTTCCATGTTATCCCTTCTTTTCCCGTGCTTTGGTAATAAAGCCCAGTTCATCAGAAATCAGCCGGGCTGCCAGGTAACCGGTGGTACCGCCCACGTCATCAAAGGGGGGAGCCACTTCCGTCATCACCATGGCAATGGGATCCGTATAGTCCGTCAGGGCTTCCAGAATGTCCACTGCCTCATCGTAGGTAAAACCGCCGAACATGGGAGAGCCCGTAGCCGGTGCGTACACCGCATCCATGGCATCAATATCAAAGCAAATGATGCTGTGGGCCTGGGGTTTGAACTCTTCCAGAATAGCCTGGATGCCCTTTTTCCGGATATCCCGTACGGAATAGATACCGTCCCCGTGGGAGCGGGCTTCCGCAAAATCTTCCGGACCGCTGCTGCCGATGCCCCGGATTCCCAAATGGAGAATCCGCCCTACATAGGGCAGCCCTGCGGCGTTGCGCATGGGAGAGCCGTTGAAGTATTTCTGTCCGTCCAAGGGTTTGGTCCAATCCAAATGGGCATCGATATGGATGATGTCAAAAGGACCGGCTGCTTCCATACCCTGGAGTACCGGATAATCCACGGCGCAGTCCCCGCCCAGTACCACCGGCATAATGCCCTGGTCCTGGAGGATCCGGACGGCTTCCCGCAGGTTGTCCATAGTGCCCTTCAAATCTCCGGGAATATAGTCCACGTCCCCGCAGTCCACCACTTTCCAGCGGTTAGCGTCCATATAGAATTCCTGGCGTTCGGAATCGTAGGTCCCGCCCTTTTTGTAGCTGAACCGGGTAGAACCCAGGCGGATGCCCCGGGGTCCCAGCCGGCAGCCCGTCCGGCCTTGGATGGCCAGGTCAAAGGGAGCGCCCAAAACGGCGATATCCCCTTTCACATGGTACATATCCGTTGCCAGTTCGGTTTTGGCAAAAGTAGCAATGCCCGTAGGGGCCATATTTAAAGGTTTGCGTAAGCTGAAGTTGTCCATACTGTATCTCCTTTGTTTCCCTTTTCTGTTGCCCATTATAGGAGGGGGCAATGGGTAAGTCAATGAATTTGGACACTATTTAGCAATTTGTGCACTATAATGAAACTAAACCCCTTGACGCTCTCCCCTGTCCTTTTTATAATAGGGGCATCTTCAGCGTCTAAACAGAAAGGAAGCGCCTCTATGGAAACCACTCCCCTTGTCCATTCCGTGCTCCACGCCACCCGGCTGCTGGAGCTGTATGCGGCCCAGCGCAAGGAATCCCTGAGCCTAACGGAGATCAGCCAGGCCCTGGGCCTCCACAAAACCACCGTATACCGGCTGCTGCGCACCCTCCAGTACGCCGGCTGGATTGAGCAGTCCGCCAAAAGCAGCCGCTACCGGCTGGGCACCGGGATACTCCTGGTGGCCTCCGCCGTATCCGTCCACAATACCACCCGGGAAATCCTCAGCGAAGAGATGCACCGGCTGGCCAACCAGTTCAACGAAACCGTGGTCCTGTCCGTCCTCCTGGGCCATACGGGCATCTGCGCCGACATGGCCAAATCCCGGCACACCCTGGGCCTGGCCCGGGAACGGGGCTACCTGGTTCCCCTGGACCAGGGTGCTTCCGGCAAGACCCTTTTGGCCGCCCAGCCCCCGGAACTCCGGGACAGTATTATCCAGGAAATCGGTGGGGACCGGACCCAGCAGCGGCTGCTCAAGAACCAGCTGCTCCACATTCTCCAGACCGGTTATTGCATTTCCGAAGGAGAAGTGGACCCGGGAATTGCCGCAGTAGCCGTGCCCCTTGTGATGAAGGACCGGATTTATGCCCTGAGCATTTCCGGTCCCCTGGAGCGCCTGAAGGCCCTGGGCTACACCCAGCTGGCAGACGGGCTCCTTTTGGCCGCCCAGCGGCTGGAGCAGAAAAGCGCCCTGCTGTCGGATTAGACAGGCAAACAAAAAACGGGATGCGTCCCCACATTTGTGGGGTACATCCCGTTTTTTGTTGCCTGATAGCTCAGTCTTTTACGGCAAACGCTTCAATTTCCACCAAAGCGCCTTTGGGCAGGGCTGCTACCTGGAAGCAGGCTCTGGCCGGGCAAACGCCGGTAAAGAAGGTTCCATACACTTCGTTCATGGCGCCGAAATCGGCAATGTCTGCCAGCAGCACTGTGGTTTTTACCACGTCGTCCAGGGTATACCCGGCAGCTGCCAGGATGTTTTTGACGTTGGTCAGGGATTGCTTGGTTTGGCTCACAATGTCCTTGCCGGCAAATTCACCGGTAGCCGGATCAATGGGAATCTGGCCGGAAACATAAACGGTTTTGCCTGCGGCTTCAATGCCTTGGGAATACGGTCCAATGGCGCCGGGAGCGTTTTTCGTGCTGATTTCTTTTTTCATGGAAAGCCTCCTAAAGAGTGTTTCTGGCTATTCTGCCAGAAATTATTTTTTTTGATAATACGTGAACAGAGCCTGGGTGCCCAGGTTTCCTTCTCCTGCCTTTTCCAGTTCCAGGTACTCGGAAAGTACTTGGGCCAGTACCGGCAGCTGCAGGTCTTTCTTGTCCGCTTCTTCCTTAGCCAGGCGCATATCCTTGATGAAATGCTTCAGGAAGAACCCCGGAGCATAATCCCCGTGGACCATCTTGGCCCCAAAGGCGTTCAGCTGGGCACTGCCGGCAGCCCCAGTAGAAACAGCTTTTAACAGGGTGTCCAGATCCAGGCCGTTCACCTTGGCGTAGTTCAGGGCTTCGCAGATACCGCTCATGGCACCGGCAATCATGATCTGGTTGGCCATCTTGGCGTGTTGGCCATTGCCGGCAGCCCCCATATAGTTGATGTTGGTGCCCATGCCCTGGAAAATCGGCAGCAGGGTTTCATAAGCTTCTTTGTCACCGCCCACCAGGATGGACAGGGTACCGTTTTTGGCGCCGGTGTCACCGCCGGTAACGGGAGCATCCAAAACCGGCAAGCCCTTCTTTTTGCCTTCCGCATACAATTTCTGGGCCAGGGTGGGGCTAGTGGTGGTCATATCCACCAGGTAGGTACCGGGGGCTGCACTGTCAAAAATGGCCCCTGGAGCAAAATATACTTCTTCCACATCCTTGGGGAACCCTACGATGGTAATCATCACCTGGCAGGCCTTGACGCAGTCAGCAATGGTGGAATGAACCGTTACCCCTTCGGCAGCCAAATCTGCCACCTTTTCCGGATGACGGGCATAGCAATGCATGGTATAGCCAGCTTTTTTCAGATTCCGCAGCATGGACTTGCCCATGATACCTGTGCCGATAAAACCAATATTCTGTAGTTTTGTCATAATCGCTTCTCCCTTCTACCCTCATACAACCTGATTATACAATGAATAAGGCAATTAGACAAATATCCCCCAAGAAAAAACTCCTGGCAGAATTCCTGTCAGGAGTAGGTCCAGCAGGCTTATTTTGCCTCGCTGGCGGTGATTTTCAGGGTATTGACCACTTTGTACAGGGGACGGCTTTCGTCCTCCCAGTAGGCCTTATCCTGCTTGCGGCTGGTTACCGTCAGGGTATGGACCCGGTCCCGGTTAAAGAAGGTCCACCGCTCTACGTGGAAGGTCACCTGGAGCTTGTTCTGATATACAACGTCTTCCTCATAGGAGGTATATAAGCTCTCCACCCCGTTAATGATGACACTCTTCATGGGCTGCCAATCGTGGAAATTTAGGCTGTAGCCTTCCGGCAGGTCCTTTTGGGCCATGCCCGTCAGGGCCTTTTGGGTAATATCCCCAAAGTCCTTGATTTCCGCAGCCTTCAGGCCCAAATTTTGCCCATATTTCGGCAATTTTTCCGGAGTGGGCATGGTCTTGAATTCCACCCGGGCATAATGGTTGTCCCCTTCCCAGGGCAGGGCCGTTACATCCGTTGTCTGGGCAATAACGCACCCGGCACTTTTGCCGGTAATCTGGTCTTCCGTCAGCCATTTCCGAAGCAGGGGATTCAAATCCTCTTTCTGCAGCTGGGCCGTCACGTATTCCTGGGATTCTTCCGCCAGTTCCGGAGGCACCGAGAAGGAAGCCTGCTGGCCGGCATTTACCTGAATCCAGCCAGGATAAGAAGCCACCTGGGTATTATCTACTTTCTGGGTACTGCCGCAGCCTGCCAGAAGAAACAGGGACAGACAGCAGCAGAACAATGCGAGCTTTTTAAACATCACTTCACCACTTTCTGCGTTTAGCTCCCCTATTATACCATGGAGCCGGCCTAAAGGCGAAGAAGAAAAGCGTTAAGCCGCAGGGCATACCCAAAAAACAGGGCAAGCCCCAGCACCAAAAGGAAGATTCCCGCCGCCTTTTGTAAAAGTGGCAGGTACCGGTACAGGGGCCGGATTCTGGGCGCCACTTGGTTCCAGACCAGGGCCAGCAGGAAAAAAGGCAGGGCAAAACCCAGGGTATACACGCCCAGCAGCAGCCCCGCTCCCACCGTAGCCTCGTGTCCCGCCAGCAGCAAAATCGCCGCTAGGATTGGTCCCGTGCAGGGCGTCCAGCCCAAGGTAAAGGAAAGCCCAAGCAGAAAGCAGCCCAGGGGCCCTTTCGCCTGAGTCTGAAGAAAGGGCCTTCTGTCCCTGACCAAAAACAGGGGCTGCCACAGTCCGGAAAGGAAAAGCCCCAGGAGCACCAAAAGGATACCCCCCAGCTTTTCCCAAAAGGCCAGGTGCCCCAAAAGCAGACGCCCCACCAGGGTGGAAGCTGCGCCCAAAGCCATAAATACCACGGCAAATCCCAACAGGAAAGCCGTAAGATTCACCCCTAGCTGGCTTTTTCGCCCGGTACCGCTGCCGGTCAACAGCAGCAGCAAAGTGGGCAGCAGGGGCAGTACGCAGGGGGACAGAAAAGAAGCCAGCCCGCCCACAAAGGCCGCGCCAAAAGTTAAGGACGCATGCATCCTACTGCTCCAGCCCTTTGAGGACCTTTTCCAGTTCCTGGGAAGTAGTTCCCCCCACCTTCCGGAACACTTCCTGGCCGTTCCGGTTCAGGATGACCGTGGTGGGAATCCCCCGGACCCCGTACTGCTGGGCCACCTTGCCGCCCACGTCCAGCAGCACCGGGAACTGGAGCTGCTGCTTCTCCAGGAAACCCTTCACGTCCCCCTCCGGTTCATCCAGATCGATGCCGTAGAACCGCACGTCCTTTGCATGGGCGCTGGCAAAAGCGGCGATTTCCGGCAGTTCAGCCCGGCAGGGCGGACACCAGGTGGCCCAGAAATTCAGCACGTAGAGGGCTCCGTCCTGGGCCGGGCTTACAGCAACAGTTCCCGCCCCCAATTGTTTTAGGCGAAAGCCAGGAGCGGCAGCAGTCCGGGTCTGGGCCGCGGGCTTAACCGACTCCGGGGTTTGGGCCGTGCCGGCACTGCAGCCGGCGGACAGAGCGGCCAGCACAGCCGCCAGACAAAACAGGGTCTTTTTCATAAAGGGCTCCTTTCCAAAGCAGAATGATTTTCCTTTAGTATACCATAAGCCCCTGCCCTGCTCTGTGAAGAAAGTGCAAAAGCGGCAAAAAAAAACTGTAGCATCTCTGCTACAGTCTTTCTTTATGTCGTTAGATCAGCTCTAAAATTGCCATTTCAGCAGCGTCACCGCGGCGAGGAGCTGTTTTGTAAATACGGGTGTAACCACCGTTGCGGTCCTTGTATTTGGGAGCAATGGTGTCAAACAACTTCGTGGTAGCTTCTTCATCAGCGAGGAATGCCAAAACCTGACGACGGGCATGCAGGTCACCTTGTTTAGCCAGGGTGATCAATTTAGCAGCCAGACCGCTAATTTCTTTAGCTTTCGTTTCGGTGGTTTCGATTTTCTCGTTTTTGAAGAAGGCGGTCAAGATGCTGCGGAACATAGCTTTCCGGTTGCTGGAGTTCCGGCCCAATTTTCTGTATGCCATCTTTCGTCTTCCTCCTATTCTTCATCGGAATTGCGCAGGTGCAGGCCCAATTCCTCAATCTTGTTCTTGACTTCTTCCAGGGATTTGCTGCCCAGGTTGCGGACGCAGATGAGTTCATCTTCCGTCTTGTTGATAATATCTTCTACCGTATTGATGCCGGCCCGTCTCAAGCAGTTGTTGGAACGAACGGTCAGGTCCAGATCGTCAATGGACATCTGGTATACGGAGGATTTACTACCCTCTTCGCTGGTCTTGGCGCTATCCTCATTCCCTTGGATCTTGGGAATGTTGGTGGTCTTGAACAAGGCCAAATATTTAATCAAAATTTCAGCTGCAGAAGTTACAGCTTCATCAGGTCCCAGGCTGCCGTCGGTCCATACTTCCAAGGTCAGACGGTCATAGTTGGTTACATTGCCTACCCGGGTATCGGTAACACCGAATTTCACACGGGTAATGGGAGAGTAGATGGAGTCAACAGGAATAAAGCCAATGGGCTGATCCTTGCTCTTGTTCTTCTCTGCCGGCACGTAACCGCGGCCCACGTCAACGTAGATTTCCATGTTCAGGACGGCGTTCTTGTCCAGGGTTGCAATATGCAGCTCGGGGTTCAGAACTTCCGTGTCCTGATCGCAGATTACGTCAGCGCCGGTCACTTCACCTTCGCCGGACTTCTTGATATAGAACGTCTTGGGCTCAAAGGTGGTGCTGTCATCCATACCCACCTTGAAGCACAAGGACTTGATGTTTAATACGATATCTGCAACGTCTTCTCTGACTCCCTCAATGGTAGCGAACTCATGGAGCACACCATCAATCTTGATGCCGGTAACAGCCATACCGGACAGGGAAGAAAGCAATACACGGCGCAGACTATTACCTAAAGTAATACCGTATCCACGTTCCAAAGGTTCCCAGACGAACTTGCCATAACGCCCATCGGGGGAAATTTCGTCGATAACCAGGCTAGGTTTTTCGATTTCCTTCATGCGGAAGCCTCCTTTCGCGCATTACCACAATACGCGGTATAAATAGTGGAGAACAGTATCAATTACTTGGAGTACAGTTCGATGATCAGCTGTTCTTCAACAGGAACATCAATATCATCGCGTACAGGCAGACGGTCAACCTTTCCGCTGAGGTTCTGTGCGTCTACAGAGATCCAGGCAGGAACAGAAGCCTTGCCCAGAACATCAGCCATACCCTTGAAGTAGTTGGAGCTGCGGCTGCTTTCCATAACGGAAACAACATCGCCGGCTTTTACCAGGGCAGAGGGAATATCCAGGCGCTTGCCGTTAACGGCAATGTGGCCATGGGTAACCAGCTGACGAGCTTGACGACGGGTGTTAGCCAGGCCCAGACGGTATACAACGTTGTCCAGTCTGCGTTCCAACAGGATTAACAGGTTGGCACCAGCGATACCTTCCATTTTCTTGGCTTTTTCGTAGTAGCCACGGAATTGTTTTTCCAGAACACCGTAGATGAATTTAGCCTTTTGTTTTTCAGCCAACTGCATACCGTATTCGGATTTCTTTTTGAACTGGCGTTTCGGCTGACGATGGGATTCTTTCATAACACCCACGAATGCCGGAGACATGCCCAGAGATCTGCATCTTTTCAGAACAGGAGTCTTATCAATTGCCATTCTATTATTTCACCTCCAATTATACTCTTCTGCGTTTCGGCGGACGGCAGCCGTTATGAGGAATCGGAGTCACGTCTTTAATGGATTCCACTTCCAGGCCTGCAGCCTGCAGAGCACGGATGGCAGCTTCACGGCCGGCACCGGGGCCCTTTACGAAAACTTCAATTCTCTTCAGACCATGTTCCATAGCAGCCTTGGAAGCTTGTTCAGCTGCCATTTGGGCTGCAAACGGGGTGCTCTTACGAGAACCACGGAAGCCCATGCCGCCGGCAGATGCCCAGCTCAGGACACTGCCGTTCAGGTCGGAGATCGTAACGATCGTGTTATTAAAGGTGGAGCGAATATGTGCCACACCAGCTTCTACATTCTTGCTTACTTTCCGTTTGTTACGGACAACTTTTTTCCCAGCCACTCGTCTAATCCCTCCTTAAATTACTTCTTTGCGCCGGCCGCTTTTTTCGGGCCTTTACGGGTACGAGCATTATTTTTGGTGTTTTGACCGCGAACAGGCAGGCCTGCACGATGTCTGCGGCCGCGATAGCAGCCGATTTCCACCAAACGTTTGATGTTCAAGGATTCCTCACGGCGGAGGTCACCTTCTACTTTGTATTCATGATCCAGAATTTCACGGAGCTTTGCGATTTCAGCTTCCGTCAAATCCCGAACACGGGTATCCGGGTTAATACCGGTCTTACCCAGGATTTCCCGGGAAAGAGTCAAACCAATACCGTAGATGTACGGCAGGGCGTATTCGATACGTTTATCTCTCGGCAAATCTACACCGGCGATACGAGCCATTCAAAGCACCTCCTTTTTAACCTTGTCTTTGTTTATGTTTCGGGTTTTCGCAAATGACCATAACACGGCCTTTGCGTTTAATGATCTTGCATTTTTCACAAATGCGTTTTACAGACGGTCTTACTTTCATGTTGCTGAACCTCCTCTTGCCAATCCTCTTTATTTAAACCGATAAGTAATCCGGCCGCGGTTCAGGTCGTAGGGCGTCAGCTCTACGGTTACCTTATCCCCAGGCAGGATTTTAATAAAGTTCATACGTATTTTTCCGGAAATGTGGGCCAGGATCTCATGATCGTTTTCCAATTTCACACGGAACATAGCATTGGGCAAAGATTCCAAGACAGTACCTTCTACTTCGATTGCATCTTGTTTCGACACTTGTAATGCCTCCTTACCCTTTTACAGCTGCTACCACATCAGCATACACCTTATCGATGGGCTGAGTGCCGTCAATTTCCTTATACACGCCTTCCGTTTTGTAATACGCAATAAGAGGAGCAGTTTGGCTATGGTACGCTTCCAAACGTTTTTTCACAGTGGTTTCTTTGTCATCATCACGCTGGTACAATTCCCCACCGCATTTGTCGCATACATTTTCCACTTTGGGAGGGTTGTATACCACATGATACGTAGCACCGCAGCTCTTGCAGATGCGCCGGCCGGTTACACGGCTGATCAGGTCCTCATCGGGAACACTGATGTTTACCGCAGCGGTCAGCTGGATGCCCAGATTCTTCAGAATCCCATCCAGGGCAACTGCCTGCTCTTTGGTACGGGGAAACCCGTCCAGAATGAATCCTTTGAGACAATCCGGTTGGCTCAGGCGCTCTCTGACGATACCAATGGTAACTTCATCAGGCACCAAACCGCCGGCGTCCATATATTTTTTGGCTTCCTTGCCCAATTCCGTACCATTTTTCACAGCCGCACGGAACATATCTCCCGTAGAAATATGGGGAATTGGGAAATCGGCAACTAATTTTTCCGCTTGGGTCCCCTTGCCTGCGCCAGGAGGTCCCATTAAAAGAATATGCATGTTCTCTCTCCTATTTCATGAAACCTTGATAGTGTCGCATGAGTACCAAGGACTCTACTTGTTTCATCGTATCAAGCGCTACGCCAACAACGATCAATAGGGCCGTACCGCCGAAGTAAACTCCGGAAATTCCTGTGAGCCATACGATGATGTTAGGCATAATAGCAATGAATGCCAGAAAAACAGCACCCGCTAAAGTGATCCGGTTCATCACCCGATCCAGATAGTCCGTGGTAGGTTTGCCGGGCCGAAGGCCAGGAATAAACCCGCCGTACTTCTTGATATTGTCGGACATCTCGGGAATGTTCAGGCTTACCGCCGTATAGAAGTAAGTGAAGAACAGGATGAGCACAATATAAAGTCCTGTCTGCAGCGGAGTGCCCCATGCCAAATAGCTGGCTGCCGTCTGGATCCAGGGGATCTTGATGAACTGCGCAATGGTCACAGGAAACATCAATACGGAAGAAGCGAAAATGATGGGCATAACACCGGCCTGATTCACCTTTAAGGGAATATAGGTGGTGTGGCCGCCGTACATTTTACGGCCCACAATCCGTTTCGCATACTGTACCGGTACCTTCCGGTATGCCACCGTAATTGCTACGACGAACATTACCATCAGCACGGCCAGAACCGCGAAGATCAGTACATTGAAGACATTGACGGTGCCTGCCTGCAAATACCGGCCGATAACAGCCAGCCCGTTGGGCAGACGGGAAATGATGCCTGCAAAGATGATTAAGGAAATACCATTCCCAATCCCTTTTGCAGTAATCTGTTCCCCAATCCACATCAGCAGCAGGGAGCCTGCCGTCAAGGTAATGACGATCATGGCAAACGAGAAGAAGTCAGGATTATTGACTGCTGCCCGTAAGCCGTACGCCATACCAATTGCCTGAATGGCACCCAGACCAACCGCCGCATAGCGGTTGACTTTATTGATTTTCTTTGCTCCTTCCGCTCCCTCTTTGGACCATTCTTCCAAAGTCGGGATCACCACTGTAAGCAGCTGCGTGATAATAGACGCATTGATGTAAGGAGTAATGCTCATAGCAAATATAGAGAATTTACTAAGTGCACCGCCGGAGAACAGATCCAGTAGACCGAACAGGTTCCCATTGTTGAATAACCGTTCGATCATGGCTGCGTTAACCCCCGGAACGGGAATTTGCGTTCCAGCCCTGAATACTATGAACATCGCAAGGGTAAATAATACTTTCTTTCGGAGTTCCGTAGCCTTCATCAGGTTATCAAGGGCTGAAGCCAATTAGATCACCTCTACTTTACCGCCGGCAGCTTCGATCTTTGCCTGTGCAGTTTTGCTGAAGCCCATAGCTCTTACGGTAACCTTTTTGGTTACTTCGCCATTGCCCAGCACGCGGATGCCGTCACGGATATTTTTAACCAGACCGCATTCAATCAGGGAAACAGGATCGATTACAGCACCGTCGTCAAAGCAGTTCAGTACATCCACATTGATTTCAGTGTAATGCTTACCGAATTTATTGTAGAAACCGCGTTTCGGCAGACGCAGGTATAACGGCTTTTGACCACCTTCGAAACCAGGACGCTTTACCCCGCCGCTACGGGATTTCTGTCCTTTTTGGCCTTTGCCGGATGTTTTGCCCAGACCGGAACCAAGACCGCGGCCTACACGGACGCGAGCTTTTTTGGAACCAGGAGCGGGAGCCAATTCATGCAAATACATTTGCAGCCCTCCTTGTTAAGCCTTGACTTCTTCTACTTTAACCAGGTGGCTCACTTTATGGAGCATACCTTGCAAAGTGGAATTGTCTTCTTTTACTACGCTGGTGTTGATCTTACCCAAGCCCAAAGCTCTCACGGTTGCGCGTTGGTCTTTCGGATAACCGATTAAGCTACGGGTCAGCGTGATTTTTACTTGTGCCATCATGCTACCTCCTTAGCCTAATAACTCTTCAACAGTTTTGCCGCGCAGGGCAGCAACTTCTTTAGCGTTCTTCAGGTTTTCCAGACCTTTCAACGTAGCGCGAACCACGTTGTTGGGGTTGGAAGTACCCTGGGATTTCGTCAGGATATCACGCACGCCGGCCAGTTCCAATACGGCACGAACAGGGCCGCCGGCAATAACACCAGTACCTTCGGAAGCCGGTTTCAGCAGAACTTGGCCTGCGCCAAAGATGCCGATAACTTCGTGGGGAATGGTGGTTCCTCTCAGAGGAACAGTGATCAGGTTCTTTTTGGCATCATCCACACCCTTGCGGATTGCTTCAGGAACTTCGGCAGCTTTGCCCAGGCCCATGCCAACATGACCATTTTCATCACCAACAACAACCAAAGCAGAGAAGGAGAAACGACGTCCGCCTTTTACGACCTTAGCTACGCGGTTGATGAAGACTACTCTTTCTTTGAAGCCATCATCTTGTTTTTCGTAATTAGCCACTCTAATGTCCTCCCTCTGTTAAAATTCCAGACCGGCTTCGCGGGCTGCTTCAGCTAAGGCTGCCACGCGGCCATGGTACAGATAACCACCACGGTCGAATACAACAGTTTTAATGCCTTTTTCCAGGGCTTTTTGAGCGATTTCAGTACCAATCGCTTTGGCAGCTTCAATGTTGCCGCCGTAGTTTTCCTTGTTGCCTTTTTCTACGGTGCTGGCGGAAACCAGAGTTTCACCAGTAACATCATTGATGATTTGAGCATAGATGTTGCTCAGGCTGCGATATACATTGAAACGGGGTTTTTCAGCCGTTCCTACAATATTTCTCCGCATACGCAGATGCCGTTTTTGGCGAGCTGCGTTTTTATCTTTCTTGTTCAGCAAGAGATTCACTCCTTCCTTCTAGAAATTATTTCTTGCCTTTGGCGCCCGCTTTACCAACCTTACGGATGATATGTTCGCCAGCGTATCTGATACCTTTGCCCTTGTAGGGTTCGGGAGCACGCAGGCTGCGGATTTCAGCAGCAACAGCACCGACTTTTTCCTTGTCGATACCGGAAACTACGATTTGGCTCGGTACGGGAACTTCGAAGGTAATGCCTTCGGGAGGATCCATTACGCAGGGGTGGGAGAAGCCCAGGTTAAAGCTGATTGCTTTGCCTTGCTTCGTTGCACGATAGCCAACGCCTTGAATTTCCAGGGATTTGGAATAGCCTTCCGTAACACCAATGATCATGTTGTTGATCAGGGTCCGGGATAAGCCGTGGAGGCTGCGATGTACTTTATCATCGCTGGGACGAGTCACAGTGATGACGCCGTCTTTCAGTTCCACGGTCAATTCTTTACTGATCTGACGGCTCAGTTCGCCTTTAGGTCCCTTAACGGAGACCAGGTTATCTTCTACCGTTACCGTTACCTTATCAGGCACAGTAATGGGAGTTTTTCCGATTCTTGACACTTATAAGCACCTCCGGTCCTTTAGGATTGATCTTACCAAACGTATGCGACAACTTCGCCGCCCAGTCCAGCCTTCCGGGCTGCTTTATCAGTCATCATGCCCTTGGAAGTGGAAATTACTGCAATACCCAGGCCGCCCAAAACGCGGGGCAGTTGGTCTTTTTGCGTGTAAACTCTCAAACCGGGTTTGGAGATACGTTTGATGCCGGAAATAACTTTTTCCTTGTTAGGACCGTATTTCAGCTGTACACGGATCACATTCTGATGTTGTCCGGGAACGACTTCGAAATCTTTAATGAATCCTTCGCTCTTCAAAATTTCTGCAATGGCAGTTTTAATTTTGGAGCAGGGGATTTCAACTTTATCGTGATGCACCGAGTTGGCGTTACGAATTCTCGTAAGCATATCGGCAATCGGATCAGTCATAGTCATTTACAAATACCCTCCTTCCTTGTAATCCGCTCTTACCAGCTTGCCTTCGTTACACCGGGAATAGCGCCTTCGTAGGCGTATTTCCGGAAGCAAATACGGCAAATGCCGAATTTACGCATGTAAGCGTGCGGTCTGCCACAAATTTTGCAGCGGTTATATTTACGAACCTTGAATTTCGGTTCAGCTTTCCATTTTTCGATCAATGCGGTCTTTGCCACGGTTTTCCCTCCTTATGCCCCAAACGGCATACCAAGAAGCTTCAGCAGTTCTCTGGCTTCTTCGTCGGTCTTAGCAGTAGTAACAATGATTACATCCATGCCGCGAACCTTGTCGACCTTATCATAGTCGATTTCAGGGAAAATCAGCTGTTCTTTCAAGCCGATGGAATAGTTGCCGCGGCCGTCGAAGGACTTGGGGTTAACACCTCTAAAGTCACGTACACGGGGAAGGGCAATATTCATGAATTTATCCAGGAACTCGTACATCCGGCTGCCCCGCAGCGTAACTTTTACGCCGATAGGCATGCCTTCACGCAGTTTGAACGCAGCGATGGATTTTTTAGCTTTGGTGATAATGGGCTTTTGACCAGCAATCATGGTCATGTCTGCTACAGCAGAATCAATAGCCTTGCTGTTGGTCACAGCTTCGCCACAGCCGATGTTCAGTACAACTTTTTCCAGTTTAGGAATTTCGTTGACGTTTTTATAGTTGAATTTTTCCATTAAGCCTTTAACAGCTTCGGAAGTATATTTGTCTTGCAGTCTCGTTGCCATCTGATATCCTCCTTTCCCACAAATTATTTGTCGATTACTTCGCCGCATTTTTTGCAGGCTCTGACGTATCCTTCGCCTACAGCTACTTTCTTAATGCGGGTGGGTTTCTTGCAGGACGGGCATACCAGCATTACGTTGGAAACACTGATCGGTGCTTCTTTGGTAACAATGCCGCCCTGGGGGTTGCTTTGGGAAGGTTTCGTATGGCGCTTAACTTCGTTGACGCCTTCTACAGTAACCTTGGATTTCTTCGGGAAAGCAGCGATTACTTTGCCTTCCTTGCCTTTATCTTTACCAGCCAATACCACAACGGTATCGCCTTTTTTAACGTGCAATTTTACGGCCTCAGCCATGTCTGCAACACCTCCTTATTGTGCTTGTTCTTAGAGCACTTCCGGTGCCAGGGAAATGATCTTCATGTAGTCTTTTTCACGCAGTTCGCGGGCAACAGGTCCAAAAATACGGGTGCCCCGCGGGGTCTTATCATCTTTAATCAAAACGGCTGCGTTTTCATCGAAACGGATGTAAGAACCATCCGGACGACGGGTTCCCTTTACGGAACGAACCACAACGGCCTTTACAACTTCACCTTTTTGGACAACGCCACCGGGTGTAGCATCCTTAACAGAAGCCACAATTACGTCACCAATGTTAGCATATTTACGATAGGAACCGCCTAACACACGGATACACATAATCTTTTTGGCACCGGTATTGTCCCCAACATTCAGCACAGTCTGCTGTTGAATCATGGTTTACCTCCCTTGCCAAGCAATGCTCAGCAGTATCACTTATTTCGCCCGTTCTACGATTTCTACAACGCGCCAGCATTTATCCTTAGACAAAGGACGGGTTTGGGTAATCTTCACAGTATCGCCAATATGGGCATCATTGTTTTCGTCATGAGCTTTTAATTTAATGGTATGCATTACGCCTTTTTTGTACAGAGGATGCTGTACCAAACGTTCGATAGCCACAACAACGGTTTTCTGCATCTTGTCGCTAACGACCTTACCAGTACGCGTAACACGCATATTTCTCTCTTCAGCCACGGAATTTTCCTCCTTCGCTTAGGATTAACTCGGATTAGGAGTTAATTTCGCGTTCCCGTTGGATAGTTTTGATCTGGGCAATGGACTTCTTGACTTCTCTGATTTTCATCGGATTTTCCAATTGTCCGGTTGCCATCTGAAAACGCAAGTTAAACAATTCATCTTTTAAGCCTGCCAGCTTCGTATCCAACTCTGCAACAGACATTTCTCTAATTTCTGTAGTTTTCATTAAGCTTCACCACCTACTCCATTTTCACGCGCGGTGACTTCGGCATCCAACTGAGCTTTGGTTACGAAACGGCTCTTGATCGGCAGTTTGTTGCCAGCAAGACGCATAGCTTCTTTAGCAATGTCTTCCGTTACACCGGCCATTTCGAACATAACCCGGCCCGGTTTCACCACTGCTACCCAGTATTCAGGAGAACCTTTACCACTACCCATACGGCTGCCAGCGGCTTTGGCCGTTACAGGTTTGTCAGGGAAAATCTGGATCCATACTTGACCGCCACGTTTGATGTAACGGGTCATTGCAATACGGGCTGCTTCAATCTGACGGTTGGTAATCCAAGCGGGTTCCAGTGCAACCAGACCAAATTCACCATGAGCAACTCTGTTGCCACGCATTGCACGGCCTTTCATGCGGCCTCTATGTTGTTTACGATGCTGTACTCTCTTCGGTAATAACATTATTTCGCCCCTCCTTCTTGCGCTTCAGGAGCTTCTTTTTTCACAGTTCTGGTAGGCAGAACTTCACCTTTGTAGATCCATACCTTTACGCCGATACGGCCATAAGTGGTATGAGCTTCTGCAGTCCCGTAGTCGATATCGGCACGCAGGGTGTGCAGAGGAATGCTGCCATCACGGTAGCTTTCGGTACGAGCAATTTCAGCTCCGCCCAGACGGCCTGCGCATTGGATTTTGATACCCTTTGCACCCAGACGCATGGTACGGCCAACGCACTGCTTCATGGCACGGCGGAAAGCGATCCGGCGTTCCAGCTGGGAAGCAACGTTTTCAGCAACCAGAGTAGCATCCATATCCGGGGATTTAACCTCGATGATGTTGATGTCCAGCTTGCTGTCAGTCAGCTTAGCCAGGTCTTTCTTCAGCAGTTCGATGTTGCTGCCTTGGCGACCGATTACGATGCCCGGTTTAGCAGTATAGATGCTGATGCGCATCTTTTGTTCCGTTCTTTCGATGGTAACCCGAGAGATACCAGCTTGGAATTGTTTATCTTTAATGAAGTCACGAATCTTGATGTCTTCCAAAAGATTTTTTTGATAGTCTTTGTCGGCGTACCACTTAGAATCCCAATCAGCAATAACGCCCACTCTGAAACCATGTGGATTAACTTTTTGCCCCACTATTCATTCCCTCCTTCTGTCAGGATGTTATTTTTCTGCAACAGCCACGGTCACATGGCTGGAACGTTTCAGGATCTTGAAAGCCTGTCCACGAGAACGCGGATGAATTCTCTTCATGGTAGGGCCCTGATCAACGAAACAGCTGGAAACAACCAGGTTGTCAACGTTCATGTCGAAATTATGTCCAGCATTGGCAACAGCGGAACGCAGAACCTTTTCAATAACCTCAGAACCAACCTTCGGGGTGAATTTGAGGATTGCAAAGGCTTCGTTTACGGACTTGCCGCGGATCAAATTGATTACGATACGCAGTTTGCGCGGTGCAATGCGGATGTATTTAGCAACTGCTTTAGCTTCTTCCATCTATATTATCCTCCTTCCCCTTCTTATTTAACGGCTCCGGCTTTATCGCCATGGCCCTTGAACAAACGGGTGGGAGCGAATTCGCCTAATTTATGGCCGACCATATCTTCGGTAATATATACAGGCACATGTTTCCGACCGTCGTGAACGGCGATGGTGTGGCCCAAAAATTCAGGGAGAATGGTAGAGCTGCGAGACCAGGTTTTAATAACTTTCTTTTCCGAAGCAGCGTTCAGCGCTTCAACCTTCTTCAGCAGACTAGCTTGGACATAAGGTCCTTTTTTAACGGATCTGGACACTCTTTATGCCTCCTTTCAAAAAGCTCTATTATTTCGTTCTACGTTTCAGGATCAGTTTAGAAGACGCCTTCTTAACCTTACGGGTACGAGTACCAAAGGCGCTCTTGCCCCAAGGAGTAACAGGACGCTTACGACCAACAGGAGAGTGGCCTTCACCACCACCATGCGGATGGTCGTTCGGGTTCATAGCAACACCGCGGTTGGCAGGACGAACGCCCATCCAACGAGAACGGCCAGCTTTACCCAAAGTCAGGTTTTCGTGGTCCAGGTTGCCGATCTGACCGATGGTAGCACGGCAGTTAATGTGTACCTGACGCAGTTCACCAGAAGGCAGACGCAGCAGAGCGTAGGAACCTTCCTTAGCCATCAATTGGATAGCAGCACCGGCGGAACGGCCCAGCTGGCCACCCTTGCCGATTTTCATTTCCACGTTGTGAACCATGGTACCCAGAGGGATGTTCAAGAGAGGCAGGGAGTTGCCAACTTTGATATCAGCCTGAGGACCGCTGACAATCACATCGCCCACTTTCAGGCCTTGAGGAGCCAGAATGTAGCGTTTTTCACCATCAGCATAGTTCAGCAGAGCAATGTTGGCGCTGCGGTTGGGATCATACTCGATGGTAGCAACTTTAGCAGGCACATTGTCTTTATTCCGTTTGAAATCGATGATACGATATTGTCTTTTATGACCGCCGCCCTGATGACGAACCGTCATTTTACCGGTGTTGTTGCGGCCGGCATGTTGGTTCAGTTTTACAACTAAAGGGCGATGGGGCTTGTCCGTAGTAATCTCTTCAAAGGTGGACACAGTCATGCTGCGTCTGGAAGGAGAATACGGATTAAAGCTTTTAATAGCCATTGTTTGACCTCCTTAGACGAATTACATTCCTTCGAAGAGCGGAATCGTGTTGCCTTCTGCCAGCTTAACGATTGCTTTCTTATAATCGGAACGCTTACCTTCATATTTACCCATCCGCTTGGTTTTGCCCATAACGCGGATCGTGTTTACATTCACAACCTTCACATTGAAGATAGCTTCAATGGCTTGGCGGATTTCAGTTTTGTTGGCACCAATTGCTACTTGGAAAGTATACTTGTTGTCCTTCATCATGTCGGAAGTCTTTTCAGTAACAATGGGTCTTACGATAATGTCGCGAGGATTAGCAGCCATTATGCGAGCACCTCCTCAATTCTAGCTACGGCATCTTTAGCCAGCAGTACTTTTTCAGCATTCAGGATATCGAATACGTTCAGGCAGTCATTGGACAGAGCCTTTACTTTTTCAATATTCCGGGAAGACTTTTCTACGTTTTCATCCTCACCATCGGTGATCAGCAGAGCTTTTTTGCCTTCTGCTTCGAAGCCTTGCAGCATAGCTACAGCGCTCTTGGTTTTCGGTGCGTCGAAGGTCAGACCATCAACGATTACCAGTTCACCAGCAGCAACTTTAGCGCTCAGTGCGCAGCGGATAGCCAGACGACGAGCTTTGCGGGTCATGGATTTGGCATGGCTCCGGGGAGCGGGACCAAATACGGTACCACCGCCAACCCACAGGGGAGAACGGACGGAACCGGCACGGGCACGGCCAGTACCTTTTTGTTTCCAGGGTTTTCTGCCACCGCCGCGAACCATACCGCGGGTCTTGGTTGCATGAGTGCCCTGACGTTCATTGGCTTGCTGCATAACAACAGCCTGATGAACAACAGCTTCATTGAATTCTACGCCAAAGACGTAGTCCATCAATTCTATTTCTTCACCGGTCTGTTTACCGGTAATATCATAAATTGCTAATTTCGGCATTGAAACGCCCTCCTTTCAATCTTATTTCTTATTTGCTTTGACAACATCGGGGCGAACCGTGTCTCTCAGCAACAGGAAGGTACCAGCGGCACCAGGCACAGAACCTTTAACCATAATCAGGTTACGGTCTGCATCCACTTTAGCGATAGTCAAACGTTGAACCGTTGCACTGGTTCCACCCATACGGCCAGGTAATTTCTTACCTTTGATAACACGGCCGCCAGGACCGGAATGCATAGGACCATTAGAACCGGGTTCACGATGGGACTTGGAACCGTGTTTCATAGGACCACGTGCAAAGTTGTGGCGCTTGATCGTACCAGCGAAGCCTTTACCGCGGGAAACGCCGACAGCATCCACCAGATCACCGGCTGCGAAAATATCAGCCGCAATCTTGTCGCCAACTTTATAATCAGAGGGTTCGGTGAGACGCAGCTCACGCACGTATTTCACAGGAGATACGCCGGCTTTGTCGAAGAAGCCCTTCATGGGTTTGTTTACTTGTTTTTCTTTGATTTCACCAAAACCGAGCTGCAGGGCATTGTAGCCGTCGCTTTCTTCGGTCTTGTTTTGCAGCACGACGCAGGGGCCCGCTTCTACAACAGTAACGGGAACCAAAGTACCGTCAGCTTCAAAAATTTGGGTCATGCCTAATTTCTTGCCTAAGATTCCTTTAGCCATATTCGCACACCTCCTTACGCTTTGATCTCAATATCTACACCAGCAGGAAGATCCAAGCGAGTCAGTGCATCGATCGTCTTAGCTGTAGGTTCCAGAATGTCTACCAGTCTCTTGTGGGTTCTCATTTCGAACTGTTCACGGGAGTCTTTGTTGACATGAGGAGAACGCAGAATCGTATAGATGTTCTTTTCGGTAGGCAGCGGAATCGGGCCGGATACTTGAGCACCGGTACGTTTTGCCGTCTCTACGATTTTGGAAGCACTTTGATCCAGTGCTTTGTAGTCATACGCTTTCAGGCGTATACGGATTTTTTGAGTCTTTGCCATTGATAATTTCCTCCATTCGCCACGTTTCTAAGAACGGACATACTCAGCAAAAGTTCCCTTCTTGACCAGGCAGGCCAGAAGCCATCTTCTGCCTCATCGCGGGCCCATTAAACATAAGAATATGAGGGGCTTTGGCCACGCCCCTCATATGGGCTTACATCATTCATCGGATAAACCTTGCGGATTAACCTTCGATTTCGGTAACAACGCCAGCGCCTACCGTATGGCCGCCTTCGC
>NZ_QRMX01000019.1:0-12712 GCF_003472805.1 Acidaminococcus sp. AM05-11
TTTTAAATTCTGTCTTAGATTTCGTATCCCCCAATTTTCCGTGATGAGCCAAATAATAGGCAAGCTAAAACGAATTAGCTTGCCTATTTCAATTACCAAGTAATGAAAGATTAATATCCACAATTTAAAATAATATCAATAATAAGAGGAATAATGAGAAGAATGGGAGTAGTGGGAGGAATGGGAGTAGTGGGAGTAATGGGAATAATGGTAAGCCAAAAGCGAATTTTCTTCTACACTTTTATCATTTAATAACAATCTTTCATTTATTATCTGTTTTCCCATGCTTTGTGTTAAAATAATGCCGGATTCATCAGGAATATTCAGTTCAAACTTGTTAACATTTAAATCAGTCAAAGTAACAAAACCAAAAAAAATCCCCACAGAAATAAAAAACGCACTTACCTTCTTTTTAAAATTCAATATATTCCCCTCTTTTTATCATTTTTTGTATTGTATCATGGATGTAATTTTTTATCAAGAATGTAGTAGTGTTTCTATGCGTCAGTGTTTTCTCAGTAAATCCTTCATCCCAATACAAATGCTGTAATTCTATTCATCTGCAATAATTCAGCTGACAATCTAGGAACCCCGAATGGTCGCTGTTTTGCCCTAGTACTTGCAGGCGAATATTAGAAACATGACCTGGCCCGCTACACAAATATGCATTTTGGCATCTTCAACATAGAAACCGTGAAGGTTGAATATTCCGGGTCAAAATACAGCACCAATCCGGTGGTTGAAAATCATGAATCCAGAAATTCGGAAAATAGATTCCGGTCGAATGGAAATCACTTAATCAGGCCTATTACAGTGCTGCGCTGCTGTGCATAATTCAACTTGGAAGCACACCCCTCTTGCCGGATTCTTCCAGACTTGACATTTCCCGCCAAGGACAAGCGTTATGCTGGCATCCTTGACGGGAAATGTTAAGCCTGGGTCAATTCTGGTTAAGCGGCTGTGTAATTCTCAGAATTTTCGAAATAAATCCGAACCCTATCAAGGTTTCAATCTGCAATCAGAACCGCCTATCTTATTTTTAAATCATTTTCGAAACGCCGGAAAGTGATTTCCAATATTCCGGACTGGTGATTCCCAGTTGTCCGGACTCATGCTTCCCGAGAGCCGAAATATACAGGAATAGCCCAGCGTCAACACCAAAACATTCACTAATAACTTAGTTCCATCTTTGCAAAGGTAAGGAATCTTTTCTTTCCAATCCAGTTGGACCTGCTCTCCAGGAACTGTTTCATAACGAACCGTATTTGTCTAGCTCAACGTTCGCTTGTTTTGAGAAAAGTAATCCTTAAATTCAGGAATGGAAGAAATGTAGGCCCGGAAAGTTGACTGTGCCCCATTTAGCCCATGGTCATCCTTAATGTACTGCCACTAGACTCGTTTATAGTAGAATCTCTGTGAAGTATCCTTTGCTGCGAGCATATCTTTGACAATGGGCTTATATCTATCAAATTAGGAAGGGTGGTTTCCTTCTTTACTGGGTTCACTCTGTTCATACCAACGTTTAACAATTCGTCTATTCTTTTTTAATTCTCTTGCCAGTTCGCTAAAAATTGATTTAGTGTCAACCACGTCATCGATCATCTTCAGTTAGAGTAAGTCGTCAAGTGATTTGACATCAAAGCTTTTTCCGTAATCCAATACATATTGCATAATACCATCTCATGCAATAGTATCCTCGATTTCAATAGCATGTACATTGTTATAAAACCACTTTTTGACCTATTTATGTAGCATTTACACGCTCCCCGTGCGAGGAGCGATAGGCCTATGAAACCTATAATATCATGGCCGAGCTTATCTCAATCCACGCTCCCCATGCGGGGAGCGACAATCAAACGTCCGCAGAAAAGTCTGAAGGAAGTAATTTCAATCCACGCTCCCCATGCGGGGAGCGACTGTCTGGAACTACAACAACCCGAAATATATAAGTATTTCAATCCACGCTCCCCATGCGGGGAGCGACTATAAGATTAAGCAATACGCAATCAATGCCAAGATTTTAATCCACGCTCCCCATGCGGGGAGCGACACCTGAAGACATCGTCAAAGCGGCGAAGGCTGTGATTTCAATCCACGCTCCCCATGCGGGGAGCGACTACCAGGAATACCTGGCCGTGGCTCCAGTCATGATTTCAATCCACGCTCCCCATGCGGGGAGCGACTCGGCCGACCCCAAGGATTTTTGTCTTACCAAATTTCAATCCACGCTCCCCATGCGGGGAGCGACCCAAGGAACGATTGATGTTATTGATCCTGGTGATTTCAATCCACGCTCCCCATGCGGGGAGCGACAGGAGGGGCAAATGAACGAAACAGACTTAATGCACATTTCAATCCACGCTCCCCATGCGGGGAGCGACCGTTTCAGGCTTGCCGGTGCCGGTGGCTTTCATGATTTCAATCCACGCTCCCCATGCGGGGAGCGACTACTTCGTTGCCTGCAGTATCCTTCACTGTCATGATTTCAATCCACGCTCCCCATGCGGGGAGCGACACTTTGCCGCCACCATCACGGCGGAGCTGGCAAAATTTCAATCCACGCTCCCCATGCGGGGAGCGACGGTAAGGGGACAAAAAGAAAAAGCCCTCACCTATAATTTCAATCCACGCTCCCCATGCGGGGAGCGACCATATTTGGTTTTCGGGCCGCCCCATCCGTGGATATTTCAATCCACGCTCCCCATGCGGGGAGCGACGTACTGGACATCACGATGAGAGCAGCAAGCAGAATTTCAATCCACGCTCCCCATGCGGGGAGCGACCACATCCGGCCTGCCGTCAGCATGGTTGAAGGCATTTCAATCCACGCTCCCCATGCGGGGAGCGACGGTTGGCACACTGGTAATAAGCGTGTTCCCGTGCATTTCAATCCACGCTCCCCATGCGGGGAGCGACCTGCCCATCGTGGGTACTTGTCGATTTCATCCATATTTCAATCCACGCTCCCCATGCGGGGAGCGACTATCGACTGGGAAGCCGTCATTAAATGTGCCGGAATTTCAATCCACGCTCCCCATGCGGGGAGCGACGCCCATGAGGACGGACCCGGGCAATCCTGGCAAGATTTCAATCCACGCTCCCCATGCGGGGAGCGACCGAAATATAAAAAGAATATTTATGATGCTATTGTTATTTCAATCCACGCTCCCCATGCGGGGAGCGACTTGAGCAGAGACACGTGGCGTTTAGATACTTTTAAAATTTCAATCCACGCTCCCCATGCGGGGAGCGACCAATCTCTACTCAATAATGCTATAATATAACCAAATTTCAATCCACGCTCCCCATGCGGGGAGCGACCGGGATTCCGGTGGATTAAAAAGTGTATACTTCGATTTCAATCCACGCTCCCCATGCGGGGAGCGACGAACGCCGGCAGAGAAGGGCTTGTGTAGTCTTGATATTTCAATCCACGCTCCCCATGCGGGGAGCGACGCAAATGGACGATCTTAACAGTGCGAAAGACAGTATTTCAATCCACGCTCCCCATGCGGGGAGCGACAGGGTGTTACAGTGTTGGATTTACCGTAGATAGGGATTTCAATCCACGCTCCCCATGCGGGGAGCGACTGCAATCTATAATCAATAGTGTTATAATGTACTCAAATTTCAATCCACGCTCCCCATGCGGGGAGCGACCCATTCTGTTTTCAGATTATTAAATGTCCATTTTTTATTTCAATCCACGCTCCCCATGCGGGGAGCGACCCTTTAAAAACGATTTAACACGGTCAAAAAACGGATTTCAATCCACGCTCCCCATGCGGGGAGCGACCCCTTTAAAAACGATTTAACACGGTCAAAAAACGGATTTCAATCCACGCTCCCCATGCGGGGAGCGACGATTATTAAATATCCATTTTTTAAATTGTACTTTATTTCAATCCACGCTCCCCATGCGGGGAGCGACGCTCCCGCTTGGAATCCCGTCATATTGGATACAAATTTCAATCCACGCTCCCCATGCGGGGAGCGACTCCGGCTCAATTTACAAACATATCTCGCCCGGAATTTCAATCCACGCTCCCCATGCGGGGAGCGACGTAATTACGTATTCGCCGTTGGACAGCATCGCCGATTTCAATCCACGCTCCCCATGCGGGGAGCGACGAAGAAATCCTGAAAGAAATCCTGGATGCCAAAATTTCAATCCACGCTCCCCATGCGGGGAGCGACTGGCCACGGCGCGAACGATGGTGCTATTCGTTCTATTTCAATCCACGCTCCCCATGCGGGGAGCGACGAAAACAGAAACGCTGTACATCGTTGAGGGCGAATTTCAATCCACGCTCCCCATGCGGGGAGCGACCGTTAAGCGAGCAGGAATTAACGACGCTGGAGCAATTTCAATCCACGCTCCCCATGCGGGGAGCGACGACAAATTTTACGTTGCCCATGAGGACGACGCAATTTCAATCCACGCTCCCCATGCGGGGAGCGACTACGAACCATACCCCCTATCTTGTGAAATCTTTGTATTTCAATCCACGCTCCCCATGCGGGGAGCGACCGGAATGGGAGGAGTAGACAATGGATATCATCTATAATTTCAATCCACGCTCCCCATGCGGGGAGCGACTCCCATTCCTATCCTGCCTACTGAAATCCTGATATTTCAATCCACGCTCCCCATGCGGGGAGCGACACATGACCGTGAAACAGCTGGAGGCCCACGAAAAATTTCAATCCACGCTCCCCATGCGGGGAGCGACTATTGTGGTTCCATTGATTTTGCTGACGATGGTGATTTCAATCCACGCTCCCCATGCGGGGAGCGACGTGGGAAACCTTATACAACAGATTACAAACACAATTTCAATCCACGCTCCCCATGCGGGGAGCGACACCTTTTCCAAAAAGGCTTTGGCTTCCTGTTTAGATTTCAATCCACGCTCCCCATGCGGGGAGCGACGGTGAGCTATGTTGGGATGCAAAAAGCCCTCATGATTTCAATCCACGCTCCCCATGCGGGGAGCGACTGCGGCAAAGCCTTTCCCTTATCCTGATCATGTGATTTCAATCCACGCTCCCCATGCGGGGAGCGACATTTACAATAATGTGGACTATGCAGCCCATGTGATTTCAATCCACGCTCCCCATGCGGGGAGCGACATTATCCTGGCGTTAACCCGGGCGCTACATAAGATTTCAATCCACGCTCCCCATGCGGGGAGCGACCGATAAATTTTACGTTGCCCATGTGGACGACGCGATTTCAATCCACGCTCCCCATGCGGGGAGCGACTTTGCGGTTCTACCGTGAGGGGGTGCGAAATGGTAATTTCAATCCACGCTCCCCATGCGGGGAGCGACGGACGAAATGGCCGCGAAAAACGAAACGCTGCAAATTTCAATCCACGCTCCCCATGCGGGGAGCGACTGCGAAATACATACAAAAGGGAAAATTTACAGTTGATTTCAATCCACGCTCCCCATGCGGGGAGCGACTGCCCAGGACTGTAGCAAATCGGAGATTGCGGAGATTTCAATCCACGCTCCCCATGCGGGGAGCGACTGGTGGAAAATTGGGATTCCGCAAGGTCCCGGCATTTCAATCCACGCTCCCCATGCGGGGAGCGACCAAGGGGCAACTTCCGTCAAGGTTAGAGCAATCTGATTTCAATCCACGCTCCCCATGCGGGGAGCGACGACGTTGAACAGGACGATGGCTTACAACTGTAAAATTTCAATCCACGCTCCCCATGCGGGGAGCGACACTGACAATTCCATCGTATAAGTATCAATCTGGTATTTCAATCCACGCTCCCCATGCGGGGAGCGACGATTACCTGGATTTTACCGCCCCCGTACCGGCTGAATTTCAATCCACGCTCCCCATGCGGGGAGCGACTCGAAACCGGTGGGAATGCCACGGAAGCAGCAAATTTCAATCCACGCTCCCCATGCGGGGAGCGACGTGATGTTCTCCGTGGAAAAGCTGTCTGGTATCAATTTCAATCCACGCTCCCCATGCGGGGAGCGACCAGGTGGCAAAACTCAACTTCTAGGATCTATAAGAATTTCAATCCACGCTCCCCATGCGGGGAGCGACCTCGTTGAGTTTCAGCTTCCCACCATCGAGCAGGATTTCAATCCACGCTCCCCATGCGGGGAGCGACACATATTCCGATTGAAGACGAAGGTAACATCGATTTCAATCCACGCTCCCCATGCGGGGAGCGACACCGGGAACAGCGCAAAAAGGCCGCGACAATCCTGATTTCAATCCACGCTCCCCATGCGGGGAGCGACGGGTTACTACGGCAAGTGGATTTTTGGCGGTCAAGATTTCAATCCACGCTCCCCATGCGGGGAGCGACCAAAGGCAAGCATCCGGACAAGGCGCTGACGTATATTTCAATCCACGCTCCCCATGCGGGGAGCGACGATTTACTGATTTCCAGCCCCACGGACACGACCATTTCAATCCACGCTCCCCATGCGGGGAGCGACAAGGGAGCGGAGATAGCACCATTTGGCACTCCTGATTTCAATCCACGCTCCCCATGCGGGGAGCGACCGCTGTTTACTGCCCGGGATTGCGGGGCAAGGCTGATTTCAATCCACGCTCCCCATGCGGGGAGCGACCTACTACGAGGTGTTCTACAATCGGGAAACCGATATTTCAATCCACGCTCCCCATGCGGGGAGCGACCGCCGCCCTGAAAGATTTCCTGCGTGGCGATCGCATTTCAATCCACGCTCCCCATGCGGGGAGCGACTTCGGCAGATTGAAAGCCGCCCCATCCACGTGGATTTCAATCCACGCTCCCCATGCGGGGAGCGACAACCAGGTGGTCAGGGCAATCAACGAGCATTACGATTTCAATCCACGCTCCCCATGCGGGGAGCGACTTTAACGTACCAGTTGAGCTGGTTCAGGTTGACATTTCAATCCACGCTCCCCATGCGGGGAGCGACTTTTGGCACCGTGGCCGCCATCGATGCCATTAAATTTCAATCCACGCTCCCCATGCGGGGAGCGACCCAGGTTCTGGGCCAGGATTTTTACGCACGTTGCATTTCAATCCACGCTCCCCATGCGGGGAGCGACCCATATTGTTCTAAAATCGGGGCAATGGTCTGGGAATTTCAATCCACGCTCCCCATGCGGGGAGCGACTATGCAGTTTACCGCCGTAGTCACGAGCTTTGAAATTTCAATCCACGCTCCCCATGCGGGGAGCGACATACACCGACTGGACAGCCATTAGGCAGGCGAATATTTCAATCCACGCTCCCCATGCGGGGAGCGACGAGGGCAAAGCCAAAGGACACGGTGTGGATTGCGATTTCAATCCACGCTCCCCATGCGGGGAGCGACCACTTCCTCGTTTCCTACAAAATTCCTACATTTTATTTCAATCCACGCTCCCCATGCGGGGAGCGACCCACTAGCATCCCCTCCTTGCTCCAGCCATTCCAATTTCAATCCACGCTCCCCATGCGGGGAGCGACCCATGAAGGGAAGGAGAGACACCCTTCAATGATAATTTCAATCCACGCTCCCCATGCGGGGAGCGACGTATACATTGAGCGAGCAGGAGCTGGAAACGCTGATTTCAATCCACGCTCCCCATGCGGGGAGCGACTGAGCCTGAAGAGTGCAACAGAGCAGCTGCTGAAATTTCAATCCACGCTCCCCATGCGGGGAGCGACGAGGATTCGGGAGCACCGGCAGAACGGATTTATCGGATTTCAATCCACGCTCCCCATGCGGGGAGCGACTACATTTGGGCAAATTGGGCTGAGATTGGGCAAATTTCAATCCACGCTCCCCATGCGGGGAGCGACCCGGAAGCCAATGAACGTAGCTGACCAATTTCTGATTTCAATCCACGCTCCCCATGCGGGGAGCGACATGGTGGGAGGTTGTTGTGGGCGGCATCTTTACCATTTCAATCCACGCTCCCCATGCGGGGAGCGACAGGAAAATCCCCGCACTATAAGGCACGGGGATAGATTTCAATCCACGCTCCCCATGCGGGGAGCGACGCACTAAAAGGGGTGCGGATCATAGCACCAAAAATTTCAATCCACGCTCCCCATGCGGGGAGCGACCATAAAGAAAGGACGGAAGGGTATGGCTATCAGTATTTCAATCCACGCTCCCCATGCGGGGAGCGACCCCTTGCTAAAAAAATCGATGCCATGACGGCAGCGATTTCAATCCACGCTCCCCATGCGGGGAGCGACGTCTATGGCCGAAAGCAAACAAAACATCATCGACATTTCAATCCACGCTCCCCATGCGGGGAGCGACCGCGTTTTTATTGGTGCAGTTGTCGTCATAAACATTTCAATCCACGCTCCCCATGCGGGGAGCGACGGGACTGCACACACGCAACGGGGATTATGCCCCGATTTCAATCCACGCTCCCCATGCGGGGAGCGACACCAGGCCGCATAAGCTCCCGACGGCGGCCAGGATTTCAATCCACGCTCCCCATGCGGGGAGCGACCAATCTCAACCAGAAGGCATACAAGCACATCGAGATTTCAATCCACGCTCCCCATGCGGGGAGCGACGCAAGAAGAACATTGGAATTCTTCAACTTTTCAAATTTCAATCCACGCTCCCCATGCGGGGAGCGACTTGGGGAAAAGTTACTATTGTCGGGTCGGATGGGGATTTCAATCCACGCTCCCCATGCGGGGAGCGACGTGGATTTCCCTTGCCGAAATTATCGCCGATATTATTTCAATCCACGCTCCCCATGCGGGGAGCGACGAGAACAGCGCAAAAAGGCCGCGGAAATACTGATTTCAATCCACGCTCCCCATGCGGGGAGCGACATAACCGTTTCCACACACCTCTTTAAATCTTTCAATTTCAATCCACGCTCCCCATGCGGGGAGCGACCAAGGAATGGAAGGCCCTGAATACGCACCACACGATTTCAATCCACGCTCCCCATGCGGGGAGCGACTACAGCATGAAGGCCACCGGAACCGGAAAGCCGATTTCAATCCACGCTCCCCATGCGGGGAGCGACTGATATTTCCAAATGCCATTCCTCGGTGTAAGGGGATTTCAATCCACGCTCCCCATGCGGGGAGCGACTCGGGCACATCACCGTGGTGCCTCTCTGGAACGGATTTCAATCCACGCTCCCCATGCGGGGAGCGACTGACAAACTCCAAAGCCACCTATGATGGTTTTGATATTTCAATCCACGCTCCCCATGCGGGGAGCGACCCGGACGGTCATATCACCGGACCCGGAGCGGCAATTTCAATCCACGCTCCCCATGCGGGGAGCGACGTGTCTACAAAGTCCTTGGATAGTTCAGACGTACCCGATTTCAATCCACGCTCCCCATGCGGGGAGCGACATTCCATATCAACAAGTCCACACAGGCCAGACGTTTTCGAGAGACGCACGCTCCCCATGCGGGGAGCGACATTCCATATCAACACCTATATTCTGGGTGTGATGATTTCAATCCACGCTCCCCATGCGGGGAGCGACCAATTCATAGTATGCTGATAATTCAGACGTTTCTATTTCAATCCACGCTCCCCATGCGGGGAGCGACCAATTCATAGTATGCTGATAATTCAGGTGTTTCTATTTCAATCCACGCTCCCCATGCGGGGAGCGACACGTCCCGGCTGTCCTTGTTGTTAAGTATATGCCGATTTCAATCCACGCTCCCCATGCGGGGAGCGACTGCCCACCAAGTAATGACAAACGAAAAAATATTAATATTTCAATCCACGCTCCCCATGCGGGGAGCGACAGACTCTTTTAGAGTTTCAATGCACGGAAGGAGATTTCAATCCACGCTCCCCATGCGGGGAGCGACCTACGAGTGACAGTCGTACAAGGGATAAGTCTTAATTTCAATCCACGCTCCCCATGCGGGGAGCGACAAAAGTAGCCAGGAGGAAAACGGAAACGAAAGTATTTCAATCCACGCTCCCCATGCGGGGAGCGACTACCAAATGCAGCTTGCATAGCAGATTCACCAGCATTTCAATCCACGCTCCCCATGCGGGGAGCGACACTTCATTCAATCCTATTCATCACCTCTTTAATAATTTCAATCCACGCTCCCCATGCGGGGAGCGACATATGAAGGCATCCAAAAGTCAGCTTGATACCCAATTTCAATCCACGCTCCCCATGCGGGGAGCGACGCTCGAGATTGATGTTGCTTATTTACGAGCGATTATTTCAATCCACGCTCCCCATGCGGGGAGCGACTAGATGCCCATGGAAAGGCCATGGATGCTATGGGATTTCAATCCACGCTCCCCATGCGGGGAGCGACAAAAGTCTTACTGTATTTCTTTTGGTTACATATGGATTTCAATCCACGCTCCCCATGCGGGGAGCGACCCATGTGATTGCTTCCCCATTCGCAATTTTTTGCATTTCAATCCACGCTCCCCATGCGGGGAGCGACGACCCACGGTTGACAAAAAACGCAAAATACTGGTGATTTCAATCCACGCTCCCCATGCGGGGAGCGACAACACCTTGAAGAATTCCGTTTACCAGCAAATTATTTCAATCCACGCTCCCCATGCGGGGAGCGACGGCATTTCCACCGCCCCATGAGGTCGGTGATTGAATTTCAATCCACGCTCCCCATGCGGGGAGCGACCTTGAGCTGGCGTGCCGTTTGCCAACTCAAGAGATTTCAATCCACGCTCCCCATGCGGGGAGCGACGTACCTTTTTTTATGACACACACGGATACGTGTATTTCAATCCACGCTCCCCATGCGGGGAGCGACATTTCGGGGCCGTTGCCGCCATCGACGCCATCAAATTTCAATCCACGCTCCCCATGCGGGGAGCGACAGATCATAATAATGATACTTAATAGAGATTTAAAAATTTCAATCCACGCTCCCCATGCGGGGAGCGACGGGTGTGACCAAAAAAAAAGAAACCCCTATCAAAATTTCAATCCACGCTCCCCATGCGGGGAGCGACTGCAAACAGTCAAAAGAGATGCTGTTGCAACGCTATTTCAATCCACGCTCCCCATGCGGGGAGCGACGATTACGCCCCCGAAGAAGTTGCAGAGCTGATGATTTCAATCCACGCTCCCCATGCGGGGAGCGACTAAACCGGAAACAAAAACAGGGTTTACCGCTGGTATTTCAATCCACGCTCCCCATGCGGGGAGCGACGATTAATGTTTCCGCGCCCGCTTGCCCTTTGCCTATTTCAATCCACGCTCCCCATGCGGGGAGCGACCGCTGCCGTCTGTGCTGGGTATTGAAGCGGTTATATTTCAATCCACGCTCCCCATGCGGGGAGCGACCAAAACCGACATGATCAAGAGCAAACCCGTAATATTTCAATCCACGCTCCCCATGCGGGGAGCGACGTTAAGCATAGCCAGCGGGATACCAAATAAAGCGATTTCAATCCACGCTCCCCATGCGGGGAGCGACTGTAAGCACCTTCCCAAGCGTAAAGTATACCAGGTATTTCAATCCACGCTCCCCATGCGGGGAGCGACGTCACGTAAGATTCTATCACCGTATTGATGTAGTATTTCAATCCACGCTCCCCATGCGGGGAGCGACTAGTGTGGCCCTCATGGTGGGCACGGAAATCTATGAATTTCAATCCACGCTCCCCATGCGGGGAGCGACTAAACATTGGATACCTTAATGGATACCCAATAGATATTTCAATCCACGCTCCCCATGCGGGGAGCGACTTATTAGTTGCTATTTAGTTCCTTCAGCAGGTTATTTCAATCCACGCTCCCCATGCGGGGAGCGACGGCCTGCAAACGTGTGGTCACTCGTTCATCTATATATTTCAATCCACGCTCCCCATGCGGGGAGCGACGATGTATCATAATGATTATATCGACGCGGTGACTATTTCAATCCACGCTCCCCATGCGGGGAGCGACTAGTGTGGCCTCTCATGACAGATCCCTGCAGCAATATTTCAATCCACGCTCCCCATGCGGGGAGCGACCCCCTTATAACAAGGTATCTATCGATATAAGGAGATTTCAATCCACGCTCCCCATGCGGGGAGCGACTACGTTTAAGCTAGACTGGGCGTTCTGCCGCCTGATTTCAATCCACGCTCCCCATGCGGGGAGCGACCAAGGGCAAGCACCCGGACAAGGCGTTGACGTACATTTCAATCCACGCTCCCCATGCGGGGAGCGACTCCATCAAACCTGTACAAAACATACACTTTCAAATTTCAATCCACGCTCCCCATGCGGGGAGCGACGATGATGTTGTACATCAACGACGGGGACGCCGTATTTCAATCCACGCTCCCCATGCGGGGAGCGACTACTACGAGGTGTTCTACAACAGGGATACGGATATTTCAATCCACGCTCCCCATGCGGGGAGCGACGCTGTTAAAGGAGGTTGGAGTCAATGTTGCTGATTTCAATCCACGCTCCCCATGCGGGGAGCGACCAGGCCGGGCACGCATGACAGCGGACCGGCGCGTGATTTCAATCCACGCTCCCCATGCGGGGAGCGACTTCAGAGTCTTAATGATGTCCGCATTGTTGACTCGATTTCAATCCACGCTCCCCATGCGGGGAGCGACACCTGGTGTGGTCCGATGGAACCGGCGCGTTTAGCATTTCAATCCACGCTCCCCATGCGGGGAGCGACAACAGTGGACGGGTTGACGCTAGAAGAAATAAAAATTTCAATCCACGCTCCCCATGCGGGGAGCGACCA
>NZ_QRMX01000019.1:12722-33168 GCF_003472805.1 Acidaminococcus sp. AM05-11
CCCCATGCGGGGAGCGACAACAGTGGACGGGTTGACGCTAGAAGAAATAAAAATTTCAATCCACGCTCCCCATGCGGGGAGCGACCAGGCGGAGACTATTTTGGTGATATGTCTTTGGATTTCAATCCACGCTCCCCATGCGGGGAGCGACAACAGTGGACGGGTTGACGCTAGAAGAAATAAAAAATTCAAGCCACGCTCCCCATGCGGGGATCGACCAGGCGGAGACTATTTTGGTGATATGTCTTTGGATTTCAATCCACGCTCCCCATGCGGGGAGCGACACAAGCAGTGGACAAATTACGTGGAGCGGTTCGGCATTTCAATCCACGCTCCCCATGCGGGGAGCGACGCGAAAAAAGAAACCGGCAACGACTGAGACACCGATTTCAATCCACGCTCCCCATGCGGGGAGCGACCGCAACAACCGCCACCATTGAAACGGGCGTTGAAATTTCAATCCACGCTCCCCATGCGGGGAGCGACGGTGCTGCTTTTTCAGCAGGACGGCTATACCGTATTTCAATCCACGCTCCCCATGCGGGGAGCGACGTAACGATGAAGGAATTGAAAAAACGGGTTGAAATTTCAATCCACGCTCCCCATGCGGGGAGCGACAGCGCAATCAGCAGAGCAACAGAGCTTAATCGAATTTCAATCCACGCTCCCCATGCGGGGAGCGACTTGTTCTGGCCTTCCATAACCTGAGGGCCGTTCCAGATTTCAATCCACGCTCCCCATGCGGGGAGCGACCGAACGGGAGTATATCAACTCCCTGCTGAGCCAGATTTCAATCCACGCTCCCCATGCGGGGAGCGACGCCCACCATGCTCTAAGCGATGGCGTCACTTATTTCAATCCACGCTCCCCATGCGGGGAGCGACCCAGCGCGTGTGCGCCGTCCTGGGATGTGGTGGCGATTTCAATCCACGCTCCCCATGCGGGGAGCGACCAAAATTGGGCCGAAATTGGGCTGAAATTGGGCTATTTCAATCCACGCTCCCCATGCGGGGAGCGACGACGGTCAATTCGACTTCCGGCTCGCTCCCAGTGATTTCAATCCACGCTCCCCATGCGGGGAGCGACCGAAAGGTCATCCACTTCTCTCACTTGCAGAGTATTTCAATCCACGCTCCCCATGCGGGGAGCGACTGCACGACCAAAACCCCTTTGGGTTTTGCCCTGATTTCAATCCACGCTCCCCATGCGGGGAGCGACGGTTAATGCAATCCAGCAGCGAGGCACCCTGGACATTTCAATCCACGCTCCCCATGCGGGGAGCGACGCACGGGAAGCTACTTTTTAAACGGCAGCAGATAATTTCAATCCACGCTCCCCATGCGGGGAGCGACACAAACATTATATCCCTATTGTGGATATTACGTTATTTCAATCCACGCTCCCCATGCGGGGAGCGACCACCGTCAAGGCCAAAGGACCACGGGAAAAGGGTTATTTCAATCCACGCTCCCCATGCGGGGAGCGACGGGGCTCCAGGAAGCCCTCATGAAAAACCTTGAGAATTTCAATCCACGCTCCCCATGCGGGGAGCGACTGTTTCAACACTAGCGAGTTGTGCTTGCAAGCTGATTTCAATCCACGCTCCCCATGCGGGGAGCGACTTTCACCTTTTCCCCGTTGTTAAGGTACGTAGCAATTTCAATCCACGCTCCCCATGCGGGGAGCGACCGGGTACTGGACATCACGATGAGAGCTGCAAGCGGAATTTCAATCCACGCTCCCCATGCGGGGAGCGACCGTATAATGTTGTGGTTGCGCCTTGCTCACGATTATTTCAATCCACGCTCCCCATGCGGGGAGCGACCCAGCTTCCAAATTATCGACTCGCCACTGTCTACATTTCAATCCACGCTCCCCATGCGGGGAGCGACTATCCTTGTCCGGCATATTTCCAGCTTCCCTGATTTCAATCCACGCTCCCCATGCGGGGAGCGACTCAAACACAATGTCTGCATAACCTTTGCCGTCGTGATTTCAATCCACGCTCCCCATGCGGGGAGCGACTCAGAGTCTTAATGATGTCCGCATTGTTGACTCGATTTCAATCCACGCTCCCCATGCGGGGAGCGACATCTGTGCCATTGCCCTGGTTGCAATCCCAGGGATTTCAATCCACGCTCCCCATGCGGGGAGCGACACGGCATAACTATGAAAAATATTGAAGGACTGAAATTTCAATCCACGCTCCCCATGCGGGGAGCGACATCCCACCAGCTGGGCTAACCCCTTCATCGTCACCATTTCAATCCACGCTCCCCATGCGGGGAGCGACCTAGGCGTTTCCAACCAGAATGGGTAGAAGTACCAATTTCAATCCACGCTCCCCATGCGGGGAGCGACGTTTTACCTCCCATCATATCTCTTACATTGGCCTATTTCAATCCACGCTCCCCATGCGGGGAGCGACATCCACTTATCAAATATCCAAATATCCCCTTATCATTTCAATCCACGCTCCCCATGCGGGGAGCGACTGAACAATTAAACAAAGATGCCTTGTATGGTTCGATTTCAATCCACGCTCCCCATGCGGGGAGCGACGATTTAATTATGTAGAAAGTAGACACCAATTGAATTTCAATCCACGCTCCCCATGCGGGGAGCGACGACAAGTGAAGGACGAAACTGCCTATGTAGTTATATTTCAATCCACGCTCCCCATGCGGGGAGCGACGCTTTCGGTCATGTCCAAAGAGATTGATAAGCGAATTTCAATCCACGCTCCCCATGCGGGGAGCGACGTTTCATTCCAGTCAGCATTAATCTGTCCAGCAATTTCAATCCACGCTCCCCATGCGGGGAGCGACTAACCTCTAATCATATGGTCAAAAGCCATAGGGATTTCAATCCACGCTCCCCATGCGGGGAGCGACTAAAGACAAGAAAAAAAAAGAAACCCCTATCAAAATTTCAATCCACGCTCCCCATGCGGGGAGCGACCAATCAGGGGAATCTAAATCATCTTCATCATGAGATTTCAATCCACGCTCCCCATGCGGGGAGCGACGACTACCCAGCAAATTCAGGAACTTCACCTGATTATTTCAATCCACGCTCCCCATGCGGGGAGCGACAAAAAAAGAAACCCCTATCAGTATGAAATGGAGAATTTCAATCCACGCTCCCCATGCGGGGAGCGACGGAGGACGTAAACAAAGATTATTTACGAGCAATTATTTCAATCCACGCTCCCCATGCGGGGAGCGACATGCAAACTATGTGAAAACCTCGTATCGGTTAGGATTTCAATCCACGCTCCCCATGCGGGGAGCGACGATGCTATTGAAATGCTGAAAGAACATCAAATGATTTCAATCCACGCTCCCCATGCGGGGAGCGACTAGCATAGGGCGGTTTGATTGTCAACACTTTTTTATTTCAATCCACGCTCCCCATGCGGGGAGCGACGTTACATGGTGTGGTAAGTCCCTGGCGACAATTAATTTCAATCCACGCTCCCCATGCGGGGAGCGACGGGAGCCTGGCCCCAGATCAAAGCGTTTATCGACCAATTTCAATCCACGCTCCCCATGCGGGGAGCGACGGAGCTTCAGCAAGGCGGCCAGCTCTGCCCTGGTATTTCAATCCACGCTCCCCATGCGGGGAGCGACACGTGTGGTTACGAAAACGTAACAAAAGGAGGTGATTTCAATCCACGCTCCCCATGCGGGGAGCGACCAGTAGTACGGTTATAGTCATTGTCAGCATCCGTATTTCAATCCACGCTCCCCATGCGGGGAGCGACAAGGGGGGATAACACATGACACCAATTACTGACGATTTCAATCCACGCTCCCCATGCGGGGAGCGACCGGCAAAGGACGTTGCAGCCATCAAAGAGTACCGGATTTCAATCCACGCTCCCCATGCGGGGAGCGACGATTACCGAATGGATACGGTAGCGTTTATAAGCTATTTCAATCCACGCTCCCCATGCGGGGAGCGACGCCCAGGTCTTAGAGGACTGGGTCTTGCCCGTATTTCAATCCACGCTCCCCATGCGGGGAGCGACCAAAGAGCAGCTGAGCAAGGGCGTGGACGCCGAATTTCAATCCACGCTCCCCATGCGGGGAGCGACGGATGAAACGCTCAGCAAAGAACGTGCCAGGCGGATTTCAATCCACGCTCCCCATGCGGGGAGCGACCCAGCTCTTGACGTGGACGACCTCCTCCGGGCGATTTCAATCCACGCTCCCCATGCGGGGAGCGACGTCAAAGCCGGATTCAATTCCACAGGCTTTGATATTTCAATCCACGCTCCCCATGCGGGGAGCGACACTCGGTAGTAATCGTCAACCGGGCCTTGCTCCAATTTCAATCCACGCTCCCCATGCGGGGAGCGACTCTTAGTTGGTGAGTTGGCCAAGATTCTCCGGGATTTCAATCCACGCTCCCCATGCGGGGAGCGACTCGCCGTACTGATCGGTGGCCAGGATTTTAGATGATTTCAATCCACGCTCCCCATGCGGGGAGCGACCCTGGCTTCGGAGTCTTCGGGGCTTCCGGGATGGATTTCAATCCACGCTCCCCATGCGGGGAGCGACTCATGTGTTATCCAACGCTTAAACTCTCTGGCGATTTCAATCCACGCTCCCCATGCGGGGAGCGACGGAGAAAGCTGGTCAGATGGGCCGTGCGGATCCAAATTTCAATCCACGCTCCCCATGCGGGGAGCGACGAGTCGGTCAGCGAGGTGTAGATGCTGCCGACAGGATTTCAATCCACGCTCCCCATGCGGGGAGCGACATTGACCTGTAGGAGGTGGAATGAATGGCCGACGCATTTCAATCCACGCTCCCCATGCGGGGAGCGACAAGGGCAAGCACCCCGACAAGGCGTTGACCTATATTTCAATCCACGCTCCCCATGCGGGGAGCGACGTATTTGGTAAGACGGCAACGGCCGCGTGGAATATTTCAATCCACGCTCCCCATGCGGGGAGCGACCCCTGGAAGCTGAAAATAACAAAGAGGTGAGCAAATTTCAATCCACGCTCCCCATGCGGGGAGCGACCCGGGAATTTGAACTCATTTATAATGACCCGACGATTTCAATCCACGCTCCCCATGCGGGGAGCGACGACTGGAAATGGTGGACGAAAGACCGGCGCGGATTTCAATCCACGCTCCCCATGCGGGGAGCGACTTCCATTGTTTTATTGGCTGAGACGGACGGCAAATTTCAATCCACGCTCCCCATGCGGGGAGCGACGAAGGGTGTACCCCGTGAATACGACGAAAGTAAATTTCAATCCACGCTCCCCATGCGGGGAGCGACGATAACGCCTAAGAGAGTAACGAAAGTCTTCAAATTTCAATCCACGCTCCCCATGCGGGGAGCGACGGCCTACACCCCATCCGCCACCGGACTCTGCTTCATTTCAATCCACGCTCCCCATGCGGGGAGCGACTACAGCCAATATTTACGTTGCTCGGCGTAATGGATTTCAATCCACGCTCCCCATGCGGGGAGCGACCCAAACCGTTGACCGATGAATTATTTTATTTAGATTTCAATCCACGCTCCCCATGCGGGGAGCGACCAAGGGCAAGCACCCCGACAAGGCGTTGACCTATATTTCAATCCACGCTCCCCATGCGGGGAGCGACTGATTTTTGGTTGCCCGATGCCTACGACAATCGGATTTCAATCCACGCTCCCCATGCGGGGAGCGACGGCGGCCGCTTTTCAGGCCACCGGGATACCCGCGATTTCAATCCACGCTCCCCATGCGGGGAGCGACCGGCAGCGGAACGCCGGGTTGAGGTTTGGAACCGTATTTCAATCCACGCTCCCCATGCGGGGAGCGACACCGCCCGCCGTAATATTCCCGGGGGTATAGCCAATTTCAATCCACGCTCCCCATGCGGGGAGCGACCATAAGGAAAACGGCTACATTGTGCGATCTCGCGATTTCAATCCACGCTCCCCATGCGGGGAGCGACTAAGGACGCCAGCATGGTAGCGGTATCCATGGCCTATTTCAATCCACGCTCCCCATGCGGGGAGCGACATTGCGGTGCACAATTGCCACCACATCCTGTCCAATTTCAATCCACGCTCCCCATGCGGGGAGCGACCCCTGCCACGACGATTTTTTCCCGGGCTACAATATTTCAATCCACGCTCCCCATGCGGGGAGCGACGGCTGTGACAACGGCGCCCGTGTCCGGTGCCGTTATTTCAATCCACGCTCCCCATGCGGGGAGCGACAATATCTGAACATTGTGGAGGACGACGACGATAATTTCAATCCACGCTCCCCATGCGGGGAGCGACAACGATGCTTTTTCTGGGACGGTGCCGTCGTGGATTTCAATCCACGCTCCCCATGCGGGGAGCGACGCAGGGGCGGAAACATTAATCCGTACCCTGGCAAATTCCAATCCACGCTCCCCATGCGGGGAGCGACATCTTGGCTAAAGCCGTTGCGCCTACTGACGTCAAATTTCAATCCACGCTCCCCATGCGGGGAGCGACGTTTCCTTTCAGTTTTTTCAGGGACGGAACCTTATTTCAATCCACGCTCCCCATGCGGGGAGCGACGGCCGAAGCTGGTGTTGACCTGGTAGACATTATGATTTCAATCCACGCTCCCCATGCGGGGAGCGACAAAAATTTCCGCAAGAAATTAAACATTTAACCTGATTTCAATCCACGCTCCCCATGCGGGGAGCGACGGATGAAAAATTCGGATTGCGTATCGTTCCGTGTATTTCAATCCACGCTCCCCATGCGGGGAGCGACGCAGGGGCGGAAACATTAATCCGTACCCTGGCAGATTTCAATCCACGCTCCCCATGCGGGGAGCGACACCGCGGACACATTTAACGTGACGTTGCCGCCGATTTCAATCCACGCTCCCCATGCGGGGAGCGACCGCTGTTTAGGCGTTTCAGCCCTTCGTCATTGGTATTTCAATCCACGCTCCCCATGCGGGGAGCGACTGCAAACAGCAGCAACGACAGGCAGCAGGCCGCATTTCAATCCACGCTCCCCATGCGGGGAGCGACCACCTCCTCATTGTGTCTTTTAAGACACTCATAATTTCAATCCACGCTCCCCATGCGGGGAGCGACGAAACCCCCAATTTGGCGCCATGGTACGGACCATATTTCAATCCACGCTCCCCATGCGGGGAGCGACTGCGGTGCACAATTGCCACCACATCCTGTCCAATTTCAATCCACGCTCCCCATGCGGGGAGCGACTAAAGAGGATATGATCGAGAGCAAGCCCATCATATTTCAATCCACGCTCCCCATGCGGGGAGCGACGGCCGAAATCGACCAGGCAATGGCAACGGCGGGAATTTCAATCCACGCTCCCCATGCGGGGAGCGACAAAATGGCGACCGGATCGCCCAGATGCTGATTGTATTTCAATCCACGCTCCCCATGCGGGGAGCGACAGATGGCATGATGAATCAGATATTGAGTTTGCATTTCAATCCACGCTCCCCATGCGGGGAGCGACAAACGCTTGGAAGCCGAACTTGGCCCGTATGTTATTTCAATCCACGCTCCCCATGCGGGGAGCGACTCGGCGTTAACCAAAATACCCGTAGGCAACGTGGATTTCAATCCACGCTCCCCATGCGGGGAGCGACCAAAAATCATCATCGATGAAACCAACATCAAGGACATTTCAATCCACGCTCCCCATGCGGGGAGCGACGAGCTATTGTGCTTTACCCGTTTTTTAGACCTTGCATTTCAATCCACGCTCCCCATGCGGGGAGCGACTCCATCGTGGCCACCCTGGGCGGGGCCGTCCAAATTTCAATCCACGCTCCCCATGCGGGGAGCGACAAAAATCATCATCGATGAAACCAACATCAAGGACATTTCAATCCACGCTCCCCATGCGGGGAGCGACAAGCGTTTGCAGCGTGGGCGAAGAAATGCTTGGAAATTTCAATCCACGCTCCCCATGCGGGGAGCGACAATAGCCGCCGCCGTCATGATTGCGCGAAAACGATTTCAATCCACGCTCCCCATGCGGGGAGCGACTTTGCAAGAGCTTCCCGGACCTCCGGTGTTTCCAATTTCAATCCACGCTCCCCATGCGGGGAGCGACGATATTGTCTATAAACCGTTGACAAAGCTGACAATTTCAATCCACGCTCCCCATGCGGGGAGCGACTAGGTACATCTGGCATTGCTCAGTATTACCACGGATTTCAATCCACGCTCCCCATGCGGGGAGCGACTAATCAGAACGCTCAATAAGGAAGGAAATTATAATATTTCAATCCACGCTCCCCATGCGGGGAGCGACGCCAGCAGGTTAAAATATCAACGGTCCGAATACGGATTTCAATCCACGCTCCCCATGCGGGGAGCGACATAGCGATAAACCAGCTTCCGTTGCCCGTCCAATTTCAATCCACGCTCCCCATGCGGGGAGCGACTGTGACATTATCTGGAACGGGTGCAATTCCACGAGATTTCAATCCACGCTCCCCATGCGGGGAGCGACGATAGAGTACCTTCTTACCCTTATCATAGACATAATTTCAATCCACGCTCCCCATGCGGGGAGCGACCATTGGTGTCAATGAGATTAAAAAGTTGACCACTATTTCAATCCACGCTCCCCATGCGGGGAGCGACCCTGTGTAGGGGCTGTACGGATATTCACATTACGATTTCAATCCACGCTCCCCATGCGGGGAGCGACTGTAGGCTCCTTTCTCCAGCACCAGCGTCATTTAATTTCAATCCACGCTCCCCATGCGGGGAGCGACCGCCAAGGCAGGCTACCAGCAGGAGTTTATAATATTTCAATCCACGCTCCCCATGCGGGGAGCGACGGAGGATAAGCCATCTGTCCCGGCAGCAGCCCGGATTTCAATCCACGCTCCCCATGCGGGGAGCGACGATGGACTGGACAACTACAGGACTTACTGTCGAATTTCAATCCACGCTCCCCATGCGGGGAGCGACGCCGCACCGGCAGCACACCCGCTGCCGGTGGTAATTTCAATCCACGCTCCCCATGCGGGGAGCGACCTGGCCGAGAACGTCGTCCGGGGCATGACGGAATTTCAATCCACGCTCCCCATGCGGGGAGCGACCGTCAAACAAAAAACACTGAATCCATGCGGGATTCAACATATAATTTTGTGAACCTCATAAAGCAAGTCCTCTGGAGCACGCAAAATCGTTATTAAAATTTATAGGAGCTTGTAGTTCGCATTACAGGATTAAGTTTCCATCTGGATTATATCCAGTCTTAATTCCAACATGGATAATTTTACCTGGCTTAACTTTTCCCAAATTGTAAAACCGTAAACTATCCTTGTTTAGATCTATAATGCTTTCAAGTTGCCCCCGCAATGCCACAAACTGTGCTTCATCCAATGAACACTCAAAGACTGAGTTTTGAACACGCTGTCCATGTGCTACGCAGCATTTGGCAACCTGTCTTAGACGTTTTCGGCCAGCGGCAGTTTCCGTATTCACATCATAAGTTACTACAATCCGCACTCTGACCTCACCTCTCATCTCTTAATGCAAGAATGCAGGATATCCATCTAGATCCTGACGAATATACTTAGCCAGTAATAGAGCTTGGGTATAGGGTACCAATCCCCAGGGAATTTTTTCCTTCAGAAAAGGATGTTCTATTTCATCCCGTTTTCGTTCCTGCCAATGTTCTAAAACAGTTTTTCTCCCTTTGTCATTTAACAATACCGCTCCTGATTCTGTCAAATCAAAATCTTTGGCGGCAACGATTCGGTTATTTACTAAATTTAGCACAAATCGATCCCCACAGACGCTTCGAAGTTCTTCCATAAGATCTAAGGCCAATGATTCACGACCAGGACGATCTCGATGCATAAAACCAACGTAAGAATCTAACCCTACAGACTCTAACGCTGAAGCACAATCATGCGCTAAAAGTGTGTAAACAAATGACAACAGAGCATTCATGCGATCTAAAGGCGGTCTTTTATTTCTCTCTTTTAAAAAAAAATGTTTTTTGTCTGTTAGAATCATATCATCAAAAATAGAGAAATATAAATGAGCTGCATTGCCCTCCACTCCACGCAATTCTTCCGTAGAATTAACAGTCTGTACTCCCCGGAGAGAACTCTTCAGATTGGCAATTACTTCTTCAAATTTGGGCAAATCAATACGCATGGGGTGATCGCGAGTGTATCTCATAAGAGTAGAGCGTGCATTATAAATCTTACCGGTAATCATATATTTGGACAATGTACAGCAAAAGGGCTCCTGCTCCGACAATCGATATTGTGCTTTTCTTAGCAATACATTCCCGTGGCTTGCTCCACATACCCTGGCTAAAAAACGCCCATTTGGTTTTAAAAAACAAAACCCTATATTCCGTTTGGCACATTCGCCCAATAATGCAGGAGAAGCGCCTCTATACCCAAAATAGAGAATGTTTTCTAAATTGAGAAGGGGCAGCTGTGCTGCCCTTTCTTGATTTTTCCAAAGAACTATATTTGCGTCTTCCAAGGACAAATATGCATCTTCTGACATTACGAACAATGTGTTTAGCAACTTTCTCATTTTTTACCATCCCCCAGCATATCCTGATAATATTCTGCCACATTACTGCGTTTAAGCAATGAGGGAAGACAGTAATCTTTTAAAGAACAGCTGCTACATCTTTTGCTAGGTTTCACTTTAGGAATAATCCCCCGGGAAAAATAACCATGCATTTCTAACAGAGTATTTTTTGCGGCAAGCCTCAAGGTATCTGTAATTTCTATACGCCTACGGCGCATTAACTCATGATAGAAGAGATCTGCTGCATCAATATGGCAGGCCAGCATTTCTTCCAAGCAAAGAACCTCACAGCACAGCTGCAGCATATCGCTGCCATCATCTTTGTCTTTGCCCCGTTTATACTCAACTGGATTCACCTGCCAAAGACCGCGATGCTTGGGCAAATGGATTCCAATTTCTTCTTGTTCCGTAGGCAGAAACTCTACCACATCACATTGTCCTGAAATTCCTAACTGAGGTGATGCAATTTTCAGGGCTCTCACTGTCATGATTCCAGCCCTTTTCTCAACATAGTCATTTTTATGAGCATTCTTGTGCACCAATTCTCCTTCAGCAGTCAGACGGTTCTCAGCCCAAACCTGCCCAATATGAATGAGTGCCCATTGTCGCCTACAAAATGCAAAGTGCTGAATTCCTGACAGTAAGAGATATTCATCTTCTTTATATGCCATTTTTCCCTTTATTTTTCATTATGTATGGCAATGCACCGGTTTATTCTTCTACTTTTTCCTGTTCAACCATCTCCGTGCAGTGAACCCCGGTCGGCCAATTTGCTGTATCTACTGTTACAGCATAATCTTCAAACGAGCGTGCAACTTTCTGGGCATCCTTCTTTTCTACCTGCACACGGTTAAACAGTTTATAAGATTGCGTATTGCCCAAAACAGAATCATGCTTAAACACATACAGCTTTCTTACTGCCATATTGCCTCTAGCGGCAGAATGGTCATTTTCAAACATATTTACCAATGCTTCCCAAAGCAGCTTTAAGTCATCTTCAGAAAAGCCAGTAGATTTTTGTGCCAGGTTGGCAGAAACATAGCCTTCCATCCGATACAAGCCATAAGGCACGATATATTTCCGTCCCATCTCAGTTTTTTTATTAGCTGCATCTTTCTCAGTAGTGATGGCTACCCGCGTAATGGTAATTTCTTGCGGTGTAATGGGGTCAATGCTCCGGGAAAATCCCAGTTGCACCGGTCCTCTCACCTGGCCACAATTCAGTGCTCCTTTTACGAAGGTGGTCATAACTGCGCCAAAGGTCCGCACGTCATAGAAGTTTTGGCACATGAAATCTTTAATTTTTTTATCGGCATCGGGGTCTTTTTTCTTTATATCTTTAATATCGTTTACATTCAAATACTCCAACGCCGTTTTATCACTGGATTCCAACGGAACAGACTCTTTAATATAAATCTTATAGCCTTTTTCATCTGCCTTGGCATCTTCTACATAGTTGCGGATTTTCCGTTTAATGCAGACGTCCGTTACCAGACCCAAGCCCGTTTCCGGATCTACCCGGGGCATATTCCCTGCATCAGGGTCCCCATTAGGATTTCCGTTCTCCACATCATACAGCACCACAAAATCGTATCTGTTTTGAATTGCTTCGCTCATCATTTTTCCTCCTTTTTCGTAAACCGTTTTTGGGTTTCCTGATAATACCCTAAAATAAATACCCCTTGTTCTTCTTGATTCAACCGACTGGGAATAGGCTTTCCTTGATTCGGCATCACAATTTCATCGGCCAGCGCTTGCAGCTTTTTGGAATAGTAAACTTGTTGTCTTTTTTCCAACTTTGCCAGATGTGCATTAGCCAACTTCATAAGTGTCGGAAAAACAGACCCCGGTGTTGCACAGGCTGCATTGAAATACCGATCCTTAATGGTGGCGTTAATGCCAGGATTAGCGGCTTCCTGCAGTGCCTCAAGAACTGAGAACAAACGCCCCAATACATAGGGCAACGCCTTACAATCTTCATTGACTGCCATAGTTAAATCTTCACCCCATCTTTCAAAATGATTTTTTAATAAGTACGCTTTAATAAAAGCGGCTTTGACATAAGTAATTTTGTTGACAGTAGTCGTCCCATTATCTCCTCTTTCATCCTGGTCAGAGAAAACTCTCAACAAGATATTCTGATACATAGCTTCTGGATAGGGCTGTCCCTGCAGAATACTCCGCAGCAAACTGCCTGCCAGCAAGGGGGATGATGCAGGATCCTTAGAATGTGGATTAACTGTAGCCTTGAGCAATCTCCACAAAGGAATTTGTTCTTGCTTTTCCCAGCTCGGGCGTACAATTTTCATACGCTGGTGATGCTCTGCAATGTGGGCAATTGTTGCTCCAAAGGTATTGCGATAAAAGAATCGGATGGAAAGACGTGCTGCATTAGGGGCCAATCCCAATACATAAAACGGTTCATCAGGTGACAATGTTACGCCAGAAATATCAGCTTGCTGTCCCTTAGAAATTTTTTCAATCATTGCAGCTAAGTCAGCTTCCGAAATTCCTGCATCATTACCCATACACTCAGAAAAGCCATCTTGATACAATGGGTTGGCATCAGCTGACCAATACACCACGGTATCACCACCCACAAGGCTGCATTTTCTTTCTCGGATTAGATAATTCAAAGCTGCGGAATAAGCAAATGCTGCATATTCTCCTACAGGAGCATTATTGCCCTGTTCCCCATCATGACCATAGGATTCAAGAGCATTTGTATTAAAAGATACAATAGCGGCTCCGCTAGTCTGGGCCCCCCTCACTCCTTTGATATTAGGGTGAATACGCGCTATAGGAACATTTTTTCTTCCTGTTACTAAACATTGGCCTCTAGTGAAATCACCAATAGAATTTGCTTTAAAGGAATCCCACGCTCTACAAATTTCTTTATCTTTAAGTGGACTATCCTGATTAACAATAAAGATTAAATTTCCGCCATTATTTATGGCATCCGGTTCTGCATTAATCAGAGAATTTTGTTCAGCCTCTAATGGGTTCCAGCAATCAAAAAATTTTAGTATAGCTTTTGCAACTGTAGATTGACAATGGTCCAATATCTTATGATGCAATTCTTTAGCTGCGTTAAATTTTTCTAATTGAACACTTCCTTTTTCATATCCCAATAAATATCCGGCATTATCGCATAAAAAATGTGCTTTCTTTTGCGTTCCTGATCTATGTTCAGGTTCAGGTACTAATAGAAACTTTTTTAAGCTTTTACCATCACTTGTTTCCGCCAAAATTGATTGAAGCTGGATTAATTTACCATCTTCATTCAATACTACTTGATAAGATATAGGCAATTTACTCCAGCCAGGCTTACCTACAAGGCCATCCCTAATCAAAGAATCGTAATAATCTGTCAGGGCTTGTAAGATCATTGATGCACCTCACAATTCCGCAAATCCAGGATGCCATCTTTTAATTCTGCCTTGAAAAACATTGGCGTAATTTGTTCTGGATTGCTATAGTCCATATCATACAGCATATAGCCTAGGGATTGGGTATACGGATAGGGTATCAATACTTCTTCATCCTCTACCAAGCGGAAACAAGCAGGAAATTCTCTGGTTCCAAAGTAAGGTTGATGGTAACATTGTCCCTTTCGTGCCCGACGGGTAAGCATTTCGCGAAATTTCCCAGGATTATCACCTGCAGCGGCCTTATCAGTCATCTCAAAATGGAGAGTGATGCAGTAGCGTACATCTTTTAAAACAGTAGAGGCTCTCTGCATGATATCCTGCCTTGTAACAATCATAATAGGTTTACCTTTTTTAGCATTTGCCTTTACTGAACTTGCACTTAACTTATGCATAAGTTCATTCCGGCGGATGTTGGTGAATTTAATGGGATTGAGTACATCAATTTCATCAATCACATACCGCAATCCTGGATGCCAATAGATGGCCTCTACCAAGCCGCGCGCTGCTGACGGGGTCATTACATCATAGGAAACTCGCTCAGCCTTCATCTCCGGCCGGGTAAAGCAGGCATACGGCCCCCAGCATTCAATCTTCACTCCATAATTCATCCTATCACCTCATTTTGTTCAAATTGCAGCATTACCAACATATTCCCATCCCCTCCTCATGATGGTAATGAAAGCCCATTTTCTCATCATAGACTTTTTCCAGATTTGTCAGTATCGCCAAATTTTCGTCTAGTTCAATTGCATAACCATCATTAATCAATTGTTCATATAAACCTTTAGTATGAAAAAAAGCACCAGAATATACGTTAACACTGTATTTTGCTGCCTTTCTCATCAATTCTCTATTGCGCACACCTAATCGTAGTTGATTTGCAATCACTTCTGCGTTTTCGTCAAGAGGGATAAACACTGTTTTGGTGTGATCCTCAATCAAATGAAAATCTTTGGCGATTTGCGCAAATGACAGTCTGTTGGATTTCTCCAAAATCTTTTTTTCATCCAGGATAACCTCCTTAGCCTGATAAAGATGTTTAAAATAATATTCAATGGCATTAGGAGAAGATATTTCATCTGGTATAAAAGCTTTAGTCAATTGCGTACACTGTCGTTCTTGTTTTAGAAATCGACTTTTTTGACTTTCCTCTGTTTGGAAAATATGGACAATACTTTCTTCTAAAGGATGCTTTCCTTCCCGATTACAGCGCCCACCACCTTGAATGAGAGAATCAATTCCGGTTTCTTCAATATATACAACCGGAAAATCAATATCCACTCCTACTGAAATAATGCTTGTAGAAACAACTCGACAGGTTTCACCAGCCTTAAGGCGTCTTTTCATTTCTTCAATGACTTTATGCCGATGAATTGGGCATAAATCTGTAGATAAATACCAGCAGTTATCCTGATCAGCTACAGCAGCATAAACCTTTTGAGCTTCGGCCTTTGTCAGACATACACACAAGGCTTGCTTGCTACGAGAGATTTGTTCTCCAATAGTTTCGTAGGTCTGCAGACCATCATCCTGGAACTTTGTTCTTTTAAAGAATTTGTACATTTCCGAGATATTGTCCATGATTTCCTTAGGGCGTTCTGCAAAGAAATCATCCAAAGCCGGCTGGGTAGCACTGCACAGAACCTCAGTACATTGAAAGTCTTTTGCCAAACATTCCATTGCTTGAGTAACCGCCTTTAGAAAATTTGTTGGAAGCATTTGGGCTTCATCATAAATTATGACACTGTTTGCCACATTGTGAAGCTTGCGGCAACGAGAAGTTTTATTTGCAAACAAAGATTCGAAGAATTGTACATTAGTAGTCACAATTATCGGAGCATCCCAATTTTCTGCTGCCAAACGTTTTTGCAGCATATCTTCATTAGTATCATCATAGTCTACCTGGCTGTGGTGTTCTAAAACATTTTGATTTCCTAAAAAAGATTTTAGAACATATGATGTTTGCTCAATAATAGAAGTATATGGAATTACGTAAATAATACGCTCTTTTCCATATTTTTTAGCTTGTTCTAAAGCAAATGCAAAACTAGAAATTGTTTTGCCACCCCCAGTGGGGACAGTCAGGGAATACATTCCAGGGGGCTCTTTTCCCATAGCAATACAGCGTTTCAGGATTTCGCAGCGTTTCTCGTTCAATGCGTTCTTGGCAGATAAATACCCTTTCTCTTGAAGTTTGTCAAAAAAAGCAGCGTGTAATTCGGGAATAGAAGCAAATTTCCCTCGTTCTTGTTGATGGGGATTCATATATCTTTCTGTATCCAGGAAATCTGCATCCACCAAACTGGAAAAAAGCATTCTCATCCTCATGGTATTTACAATACTATTCTGGCTGCGCAGAAGTTCCATCGGTATTCCCAATTTTTCAGGTTTTCCCAATTCATTCATATACGCACCATAATCTGGAATACGTTTTTTCATTCTTCCGCAGAAGCTGCTTTCTTCTCCTGTATCAAGCTTACTTCCCATATCTGGCAAACCTGCGTGATGTCCCGCAATACACATTGCCTCATACACACTATTCATTTCTCGATTTCTGAACAAGAGTTGTGCTCCAGCAGAAGAATGGTCTACTCCGCCTTTCATCAAACCTCGAATATATTCCTGAAATTCTTTGGAATATTTACCCACATCATGATATTTTCCGCACTGATAAGCCATTTGCTTCATTTCAGGACCTGTTGCAAATGATTCAGCTAATTCTGCAACGTGGATTAAATGATCTATCAGCTGCTGTGGAGCATCCTGTCCTTCACCATTTAAGTGTGCAATGTACTGAGAATCCTCTAGATTTTCCATAGGCCCTCCTTTATGATTTACTTTTCATAAGGAAAGATTGAGGTAGAAAATACTTATTATATAAATTCTCCATATCCTCTAATTTTCCTTCTTTCTGCCTAGAAATATTTCAGAGATTTCAAAAACACCAAGTCGAATCGTTTACTCACAAAATTCTTTATTAAAAAAATTGTGGTACATTGCGCAGGTTTTATTCAATTCTTGACTTCTCTTTTATTCTATCACAAACCATGTACAAAAATAATCCCACTTGAAATTCTTTTTCTTGAATTTCAAGTAAATGATTAAAAATGAACATTTTAATCATTTTAGGTTTGCTTTTCTTGAGGGAAACAAGCAGCAATAATTCTTATGCAGTTAACTGCTTTCTTTTTCCAGCAACTCTCCCCTACAGAAGACAACGTTTTCCCCTCCCCTTCCCTATTCCTTATTTTCTTCTTCTCCTTCCATCGTTCCTTCTGCAAGGATACGGATGGCTTCTGGGTTTCCCAGCTCTGCGGCTTTGGCATAATATGCCCGGGCTTTTTTCTGGTTTGCGGGGGTAGGTTCCTGGGTGGCGTACAGGTCGCCTAGATAGAGCAGGGCTTCGGTATTGTCCTGCTTGGCGGCTTTTTCGAACCAGGGCAGAGCCTGGTCTTCTGCTTCTAACAGTACCAGCAGGGCGCCCAGTTCCACCATTGCATCTATGCTGCCCAGCTGGGCGGCCTGGTAAAACAGTTCCAAAGCGCTGTCCGCATCGTCTCCGGCGCCAAAGGCGTAGTATTTGCCCAATAGGACCAGGGCGTGGGTACTGCCTGCTGCGATTTGCTGCTCCAGGGTTTCTTGCTGCAAGGGGTTCAGTTTTTTGCCGGCAAGGATTGTTTCTTCAATTTCCATCATATATATCTCCTGTTTTAGGCACGCTGCTGGGTGCCGGGTATTTGGGGTATTCGTTTCCAGTGTAGCGGACTTGGGCTCCGGCGTCAATTGTTTCGTCCCAGAACTTGTTATTTTTCGTGAAATTCCTGCAATTATGGTTATCTTCCCACTCAGGCGGCTTCTTTTTGGGGAAGCCGGGAAAACTCGGAAAAAATGTGAAGGTTCTATGTTCTTTGGGGAAAAATTTGCTATAATATAAGGTATTCTTTACGAAGGAGGCTGCTATGTCCAAGAAACCTTACGTGCCCGCAGAGATGCTGACCAAGCTGTGGCGGGCGATGATTGAATTTGACATGATCCAGGAGGGGGACAAGATTCTCATTGGTCTTTCCGGCGGCAAGGACAGCCAGTTTATGACGGCTGCGCTGGCTGAGGCCCGGAAGCACAGTCCTCGCCATTTCGATTTATACGCCTATACGGTGGACGGAATGTTCGCCCCGGATTTTCCCAAAAAGGAACTGGAGGACTTCTGTGCTAAGTACGGCATCGAACATTATTCCGACCAGGTGAATGTGGAGGAGGTCTGGGGTCACCGGGGCAATACGCCCTGCTTCTCCTGTGCCTATTTCCGCCGGGCGGCTACCAACCGGAAGGCCAAGGAACTGGGCTGCAATAAGGTGGCGCTGGCCCATCACAATGATGATGCGGTGGAAACGCTGCTGCTCAATCTGTTCAATTCCGGGCAGCTGAAGACGTTCATGCCCTCCACCTATCTGACCAAATCGGGGATTACCGTAATCCGTCCGCTGCTGTTCTACCGGGAGTCGGAGATTATTGCCAACGGCAAGGAAATCGGGCTGGTGCCCCTGAAGAATCCCTGTCCCTACGATGGCAAGACCCAGCGCCAGGAGATGAAGGAAATGGTGGTCCGGCTGGAAGAATCGGTGCCCCATCTGTACGATCATCTGGCCGCCGCGCTGCGCCGCAGTGAGCAGGAAGAACTGTGGCCGGAGAAGCTGAGTCAGCAGGCCATGCTGGGGCGCTTCCGGGATTTCTGGAAAAAAGAACAGGGCTGACCTGGCTCTTTTATATATAGATTATTATTCCCATGAGGGGGAAGAAAAGAGGAGCTTTGTATGGAACAATTTCTTGAACGGGTCTTCCATCTCAAGGAAGCCCACACCACCGCCCGGACGGAAATCGTCGCCGGGATTACTACCTTTATGACCATGGCCTACATTCTCATTGTCAACCCGCTGATTCTCAGCAGCACGGGCATGGATAAAGGGGCTCTGCTGACGGTTACGGCCATTGCGTCCGCCGTTGGTACCATTTTCATGGCCATCTTTGCCAACTATCCGTTTGCTCTGGCCCCCGGCATGGGGCTCAACGCCTACTTTGCCTACACGGTGGTGCAGCAGATGGGCTATCCCTGGCAAATGGCTTTGGCCGCGGTTTTCGTGGAAGGTGTCATTTTCATTCTGCTGACCCTGACCAGTGTCCGGGAAGCGATTTTCAACACCATTCCTCTGACCCTGAAGCAGGCCATTTCCGTAGGTATTGGTTTGTTCATCGCCTTCATCGGTCTTTTGAACGCCCGGATCATCGTCGCCAACCCGGCCACGAAGGTTTCTCTGTATTCCTTTACCAAGGCCATGTCCGACGGCACGTTCCACAGTGTGGGGATTACCGTTCTCCTGGCCATGCTGGGCATTATGTTTACTGCTATTTTGATTATTAAAAACGTGAAGGGCAACATCCTGTTTGGGATTCTGGGCACCTGGATTGCCGGCATGCTGTGCGAAGCCGTGGGCCTGTACGTACCGGATCCCAAGCTGGGCACCTTCAGCGTATTCCCCAATTTTTCCGGCGGGCTGTCTTCCTTCCTGCCCATCAGCCCGGCGCCTCTCTTTATGCAGATGGACTTTAGCCGGGTGTTCTCCCTGGACTTCTTTGTGGTTATCTTCGCGTTCCTGTTTGTGGACCTGTTTGATACCCTGGGCACCATCATTGGCGTAGCCACCAAGAGCAATATGCTGGACGAAAACAACAAGCTGCCCCATATCAAGGGGGCTCTGCTGGCTGATGCTGTGGCCACCTGCGTAGGTGCTGTCATGGGTACCAGCACTGTAACCACGTTCGTAGAAAGTGCTGCCGGGGTTTCCGAAGGCGGCCGGACCGGGCTGACGGCGGTTACCGTTGCCGTGCTGTTCCTGCTGTCCCTGTTCCTGTCCCCGTTCTTTATGGCCATTCCTTCCTTTGCCACTGCTCCGGCTTTGGTAATTGTAGGGTTCCTGATGTTCAGCTCCATTATCGGCATCGACTTCAATGATCTCAGTGAAGCCATTCCGGCCTACATTGCCATCATTGCCATGCCCTTCTGCTACAGCATTTCCGAAGGTATCTCCTTTGGTACCATCAGCTATGTAGCCATGAACCTGCTCACCGGCAAGGCTCACAAGGTCAGCCCTCTTATGGGGGTATTGGCGGTACTGTTTGTGCTGAAGTATTTTATGTTGTAAAAAGTTGCTATAACAAGAAAAGTCAGGCTCTTCTCTGCAATGCAGAGAGGAGCCTGACTTTTTGGTTGTGCGGTTAATGAACATTATAGACGTGGTGCCGGGTATCCACTCTCTATCCGTTTTTAATATCAGTGCGGTCGGCAGGGGCTAGTGCTAGTGCCGGGATTTGAGAAGCAACTACAGAAAATTTGCCCGTGGGCAAATTTTAGGCTCATCACGGAAAATTGGGGGATACGAAATCTAAGACAGAATTTAA